>JAWOGX010000260.1:0-9994 GCA_046496455.1 Bacteroidales bacterium
CTCCACTGCCACGATCCCGACACCAGCGAGGAGCGCTACCAGGCGGTGATTTACGCCAAGACCGCGAAGTTGTTCGAAGTCACTCCTTCGCCCACACAGCAGGCATCTACGCCCTGATGAAAAACGGTGCCAGCATGGCGTCCGTGAATCCGGGCAAGAATGCGCTGGAAACGCTGAAGAACATCCCCTTAAACATCAGGGAGAACAAACCCTATTTCCTGCTGAGTGTTCCGGCGCTGGCCAAGAATTTCAGAAAGAATATCGAAAAGGGCGTAGAAGCCAAAGGGAAGCTGCTGAAAAAGATTTTCGACCTCGGGATCGGGTTATCCATTGAATTGCATGGCAATGGTTACAATCCAGCTGCAACACGCCATCGCTGGGCAAAGAAAATTATTTACAGATTGATATGCAACGTCATATTCAAAAAAGTAAGAACCCAGTTCGGGGGTCGCCTCAGATTTTTCGTAGGCGGTGGTGCCCTGCTCGATACTGATCTGCAATATTTTTTCTATGCTATCGGCATCCCGATGTTCCAGGGCTATGGCCTCACAGAAGCTGCGCCGATCATCTCTTCCAATGCCCCTGACTGTCATAAGCTCGGGTCATCCGGCAAGATTGTGCAAAACCTGGAAGTAAAAATCCTGAACACGGAAGGTAACGAACTCCCGGTCGGTGAAAAGGGTGAAATTGTGGTCAGGGGTGGAAATGTCATGGCGGGTTACTGGAAAAATGAAACAGCAACAGCTGAGGTATTGAAAGAGGGATGGTTGTTTACAGGAGACATGGGTTATCTCGACAGCGACGGCTTCCTGTATGTGCTCGGAAGATTCAAGAGTCTTCTGATTGCCGGGGATGGTGAAAAATACAGCCCCGAAGGTATCGAAGAAGCAATCATCGAAAAATGCGCCACCATTGACCAGGTGATGCTCATCAACAATCAGCATCCTTATACTTCAATGCTTCTTGTCCCCAACAAACAGGCCTGCAAGGCTGCCATAGCATCATCACCCGCAAAAGGTGACGACGCCATTGCAGATGCACTGAGAGCCATCCGTGCTGATCTTGACCGATTCAGGGAAGGTGGTGAGTTTGCCGGCTGGTTCCCGCAAAGATGGCTTCCTGCAGCCGTTGGCGTCCTCGAAGAGGATTTCAATGAACACAATCATATGGTTAACTCTACCATGAAAATCGTAAGGGGAAAAATTACGGATCACTACGCTGAAAGAATTGAATACCTCTACACAACGGAAGGGAAGGATATGATCAACCCAAAGAACATCATTGCCCTGAAACAGTATCTTGCCCTGTAAACCTGTAATAATCCTCATCAATAAGCCATGCCAAAGCGAAAGAAATGCCTCCTGATTACCACAATCATACTCTGCATCCTGACCGTCGTTTTCTTTTTACTGCCTGATTATTCAAGACAGGCATTGATCCATTGGAATCCTGACACGGATGATTACCGGATATTCTACAACAACCGGGTTGAAAATGGCACACCCATCCCATGGCCTATTGCTGTCGAATACAATAAAACTGCTCCTGGCATCGCTGATCTGGACAGCCTGATGCAATACGATCCTCTGGCATTCCTGATCATCCGGGATGACTCTTTGCTCTTCGAGCAGTATTACAACGGGCACATGGTGCAATCCATTTCCAACAGTTTCAGCACCACCAAAACCATCGTTTCGATGCTGATCGGCTGTGCCATCAAAGACGGGTATATCGGGAGCATCCATGATCCGGTGCTGAAATACCTGCCCGATGTGTTTGAGCATCCCACAGATCCGGCACTGACCATCGGGCATTTACTCAGAATGAGCTCCGGGTTCGATTACGATGAGGCGTATGCCTCACCATTCAGTGCAACAACCCGATCCTATTACGGCAGAGACCTGGTGGGTCAGATGAAAGAATTGAAACAGCGTGAGGCACCCGGGAGAAACTACGACTACATTGGTGCAAACACCCAGGTATTGGCGATGATCCTTACCAGCGTAACCGGCAAATCCCTCTCAGCCTACGCTTCCGAAAAACTCTGGAAACCGGTCGGGGCGGAACACGATGCCCTTTGGTCCAAAGACCGGGAAGACGGTATCGAAAAGGCGTATTGTTGTTTTTCTGCAACGGCCAGGGACCTTGCGAGGCTTGGGAAACTTCTCTGTGATTCAGGAATGTGGAACGGAAAAGAGATCATCCCGATGGATTATTTCCTGGAAATGGTCAAACCCTCTTCAGATATCATGGAGGAGGGAAAACCCGTCACGTTTTATGGGTTGCATGTCTGGCTCACCCAGTGGGAGGGCATAGATGTGGTCTATGCCAGGGGGATCAAGGGGCAATTCATCATTGTCATCCCTTCAAAGGATATCATCATTGTCAGGCTGGGGGAAAAGCGATCGGACCAACGCACCGGCTGGCACACCAATGACCTGTTTTTCTACCTCAGACTCGCATCCCGGCTGACCGGGGATACTATTTAAGTATGCCTATTCTAATGCCGGCAGTCGGGAGCACACCGGAATAGTCGATATTGCTCCACTTCCTGTAGCGGGTAATCTGGCTTTCATTGGTGTATTTGCTGACCCGCATCACCCCTCCCACAAACACATCTACCGCGAGTACCTGATGCACTGGGAACTGATATCCAAGCGTGATTCCAAGGCTACCTATATCCAGATGGCGTGTAACCTCTTCCCGTTCACTGATCTGCCCATCCCAAACATACTGATACCCCTCAATTTTGATATGCCTGAACATTGCAACCGGTCCGGCGTAAAGGCCCAAAGGCGCTGTGGCATCAGGATCAAGCCGGTTTAACAGAAAGTTCTTCCCCCTCAGCTGAAATCCATAACCGGAGAACATCTCTCCCTCGTAATCCTTCCAAACACTTAAGGCAGCATCATACATCTGAAACTCCTGATTCTTCAGGTAATTTCCGCCCAGGCCACCTCTGGTGACATAGGTCCCCAGTACAGCTGCTTCCCCTGACCAATTGCCTGTAAGCCTCCACTCCCCTGACATCTCAAAGGTGCCCTGAAACAACCTGACCGGATTTAGGCCCATCACTTGCCGCGGCACAAACGCTGACTTTACCGGTGCGGGCAAAACCAGGTTATCCCTGGCAGCCGACTCAGCCTGCAACCGCCATATTGCGAGGTTCATCATTTCCAGCGAATCCCTGATCTCCCGAATCTGCAGAACAAGGTTCTGTATCGCTGCATCGCTGGCCTGACCTGATAAATTTGCTGACAATTGCTCATACCGGGTCTCCAGCAGACTCAGCCTGGCAGACAGAAGCTCTGTCTGTAATTGCTGCAATCTCAATTGTTCTTTCTGAAAATCAGTGAGTGGCTCCTGGGCATTGAGGGTTGAATAACTCCCTCCTGCGATCAGAAAAAGAAGAAAAAGAAAAAGTGATCGTTGCATCTTCCTTATGATTAATGGTGAAACGGCAAAACATACTGCCAGGAAGATGCATCCGGAGCTTAAAAGGTTGCCATCAGATCAAAACCTCCAGTTGATACCCAGACTTGGGAGGATTGGCAGCTGATCAACACGCTCGTAGCGGATCCGGTCAAAATAGAAGATGTTGTTTCGGCTGTAGACATTGGTTACGGAGAAGACGACATCGAGGTAATTCCTTTTTGTAAAGATGAAACTTCGTTTGATCGTGGCATCCAGGCGATGATAATCCGGCAGTCGCCGACTGTTAAGCTCGCCATAGAAATACCCAAGGTCGCCATTCTGTGTGGTATAATCGGTAGTAATCCCGTTCTGGAAAGAGATCGCTTCGAAGAAACCCGCGGTGGGAGTAAAAGGGAATCCGGATCCGTAATTCCAGCGAAGGCTCGCCTCGTATTGCAGTGTTTTGCCAAAGCTGTATGCCCCAACCAGGTTTACATTGTGCCTGCGATCATAATGCGGTGTATAGGCAAACAAAAAGCCGTTCAGGTCCTCTTCCCTGGTGATGAACCCAAGCGAGTAAACTGCCCAGATATTAAAATTCACAAGCTCATAACGGAACGAGAAATCAACACCCTTTGACGCACCCCGCTCCACGATAAAGTCTTTCTTCAGGTAATCGGGCATTTCGGCATAATCGGGGTCCCTGTCATCATAAATCTTGTTCCTGTTGAGACTTGTTAGCTGTGTAAACTGATTGATATAGGCCTCAATGTTGATGGCAGCGTGCCTGCTGAGATCTATTTCCGCACCAAGGATGAAGTGTCTTGCTTTTTGCAGGTAAGAGTTGACAAGTTTTCCGTCAAATGTCTTTTGCAGATTTTCAGTGCCTGAGAGAAAACCATAGAACAGATTCACCACATCCCGGTCGGAGTTGGCAGCGATCAGGTTTTGTGAATAGAGCCCGGTGGCGGCTTTGACCCTGAAATAATCCGTGATCTTGTATTTGGCTGTCAGCCTGGGTTCCGGTGAAAAATCTGATAAGGATGCATAGTAATGCCCCCGAAATCCGGGTTCTATAATGAGATTGCCGATGGAAAGCTTATACTTCCAATAGAACGCCATCTCCGTGGTGTACTCAGTCTGGTTGATCTTCCTGTTTGCCGCATTGGTGATCTCGAACAATGTTTTGAAACCAAGTAGCTCAAGTCCGTACTGGTTTCGGTTTTTCCCCTGTGCACTGCTGAAATGAAGCCCGAAGTTGAATCCGTCAATCTCACTCGATTTCGGCAACGATGACTGATCCGTCAGCGACGTGTAATAAGATGAATACGCAAAATTCCCTTCAATCAGCATCGGTGACTCAGCCGGGATCAGCATGAAATTGGTCCCGAATCCCCAGGTATCCCATTTGAACTCCGACAATGCCTGGTAATTGACATGATCGGAAAAGTTAAACCCGAAGAAATTGATCTTGCTTCCATTATCAGCCAGAAGACTCACCTTGCCGTAAACATCCGTGTAATTAAAAGGCAACCCATTGTCATTCACATATTCGTACAGCACTTTGGAAGATTGCTCCAGGAATGAATTCTTGAAAGAGAGGATATACGACGCTTTACCTTCTTCCTTCTCTTTGGCCTTGATAGGCCCTTCCAACAAAATCTTGGTACCAAAGGTACTTCCGCTGATTCCTCCGGAAGCGAATTTCTTATTGCCGTCACGGGTTTTGATATCCATCACGGATGATATCCTTCCGCCAAGGTCTGCATTGAAGCCACCGGTGTAAATATCGGCCGTCTTCAATATGTCGTTGTCAAAAACGCTGAATAGCCCGATGGTATGGAAAGGGTTGTAAATGATCATCCCGTCCAGAAGCACCTTGTTCTGGATCGGGGCACCACCACGGATATAAAGCTTGCCGCCCTGGTCACCTGTGGAGACTACCCCGGGTAGCACCTGAAGATATTGTGCAAGGTCTGCCTGTCCGCCAATAGCCGGGATTTTCTCTATTTGCTTCGGGGTTACTTTGATGATGGATGTTTTGGTTTCGGTCAGGTCACTCTGCCTTTCTGCAGAAACCGTGAACCTTCCCAGTTGCTGTGTCCGTTCGGTAAGCGACTCTTTGATTGTCGTAATCTCATCTGCCCTTATGGCAAAAGGCTTAACAAGTGTGTCAAATCCGATATAGGTAATCACCACATTGTATTCACCAGGCTGAAGGTTTGAGATAATGAAATAACCATTACCATCCGTCATGCTGCCAATGGTCGTTCCCCTTAACAAAACATTCGCGTAGAGCAAAGGCTCACCACTGGTCTTATTGTATATGAACCCCCGGAGATCTCCCGTGGCTCTCTGGGCGCTCACCACACCGAACATCATCAATACGAGCAAGGCAGTGAAAACTAACCTGAAATATCTTGTCATCATCAAGCGTTTTTGAAATTGAAATCGCGTGTAAAGTTAAGGATTATCTTCGAAGCAGATCGATCAACAAAAACAGGGAAAGTGAAAGGCAGCCGAAAAAAAGTTAACGGTCAATGAAGTATCTTAAACACCAGTTCCTTCAATAGCTCCGAGTGACTGACTGATTGGTTGTCAACCCCTTTCGATTTAAGGTCATAGGTTCGTAAATGCTCGATGATTTTAATCACTTTCTGCACCGGATATTGCTGCATGGCATGCATATATTCCGGCACAAAATAGATATGAATGCCAACGGTGGTTGAGATCAATTGCTTGTCGCGGGTGTTCAGAAAATTCATTCTGAGAAGCTTACTGAAGAAACTGTACAATACAGAGATCAATACGGGCATGGGAGCTTCTTTGGGGTTCTTTCCGAAATAAAGGATGATTCTTGTCGCTTTCTCAATATCCTTTTGCCCCAGGGCGTTCTGTAACTCAAAAATATTATAATCCTTACTGATACCGATATTGCGCTCGATAATTTCGGTGGTGATTTGTGACCCGGAAGGAAGCGCAATGAAAACCTTCTCAAGTTCGTTCGCAATTTTTCCAAGATCATTACCCAGGCTTTCCGATAATAGCAGGCAGTTTTTCTCACTGATCATGTATCCCCGATCCCTGATATAGCCGTTAATCCAGTTGGGTAAAAGATAATCCTTCAGCTTCTCAGACTCAAAAACCAACCCGTACTTCTGAAGCGCTTTATAAAAGGCCTTCCGCTTGTCAAGCTTTTTATACTTGTAACACAGCACCAGGATGGTACTCTTCAGAGGATTCTCAATGTAAGGCAGCAATTCTTCGATATTCCTGATATGCTGTGCTTCACGAATGATCACAACCAGATGGCTGGCCATCATGGGGTATCGCTTTGCAGTGGCATGAACCTGAGATACATCCAAATCATGTCCATATAAAATCAACTGATTGAATTCCCGGAAGGACTCGTCCAGCACTTCCTCCTCGATTGTCCTGGATATCTGGTCAATGTAATAGGGCTCTTCACCCATCAGGAAATACACCGGGTAAAACACCTTGTTTCTGATTTGCTGGATCACATTCTTATAGTCGTTCATCAATATAAAATTGATTATCAATTTATTAAATCATTACCAATTGGCATGGCTATCCTACGCAAACCTAATGGTTTTTAGCCAAAAGTCATCAAATTAACCCTCAGATGATCGTCAGCCATACAAATTTACAAACGCTTCATCATCAACTCCTGTGAAAGAATTATCTTCGCAGGATGCTGCCAAAGCTAAGTTTACCGGAATATTCCTTCAACCTGCACCGGAAGGGTGAAAAGCTTTTCATTTTTGATCCGGTGAGGAAGAAGCATGTCCGTCTTACACCCGAAGAGTGGGTGAGACAGCATTGGATCATGCACCTGCATGAAGAATACCATATGCCCATTTCGCATATGGCTGTTGAACAAAACCTCAGGTTGAACAATATGTCAAAGAGGGCCGACATCATCGTTTACAACCGCATATTGCAACCTGCGCTGCTGGTTGAATGCAAGGCTCCGGGGGTTACCCTCAGCAATAGCGTATTTGAGCAAGCCTCGCGGTACAACCTGATCTTCAAGGTTCCGTGGTTGCTTATCTCAAACGGCAATGTGCATTATGCGGCATTTGTTGATCAGGCCGGGAGGAAGACGGAATTGGTCCATGCACTGCCGGGTTACGATGAGCTTTGATCCTGGTGTTCATCGGCAGAATCCTTCAACGATGAATATTTCTTCAAAAGATAATAAAACCCCTCTTTCTGTGTTATCCCTTTAATCCATATCAACGATAATTTTTATGGTCGCTGCACAGAATTTTTATACTTTTGCACCGTTAGTTCACAATTAAAACCAACGGATTTAAACACCCTAATAATCAACATCTGATGGACAATTTAAGACATATCATTTTCAGAATGATCTTTCCGGCAGTACTGCTATTGGCAGGTATCGCAGTCCTTATATTCGGATTTGCAAATGACCAAAGTGTCTACTTCCTCCTGGGTGGCACCGGAGTGGTCATTGTTGGCATTCTGACACTGCTGATCATGATCGGATACGAAAAAATCCCCCTGGCTGTCTACAAATACATGATGATCTTCCTGATTCCAGCCATTATTGTAATGTTTTTCTGGAGTTTTCGCTCAATCAACGAACCCATCAAGTTCGAAAATGAATACCAGAGAAGGGCGGAAGTGGTAAAAGAGAGGCTTATCCATATTCGCGATGCCCAGGAAGCTTTTAAAAGCGTAAACAAACGATACACCAGCGACTTTGATACCCTTGTGGATTTTATCAAGAACGGAAATCTGACTCTCCTCAAAAAAATCAACAACACCCCGACCCTGCTCAGGGATTCGCTTCCAGAAAGGGAACTTATCAAGAGGGGATATATCATCATCGATACTACTTATAAGAGCGTAATGGACTCCATTTTTAAAAATGTATACAATTTCAGTCCGGACAAACTGCCCTATATCCCGTTCTCCGAACCCCGCCAGCGGTTCAGCATGCAGGCAGATTTCATCACCAGGAGCGGCATCCTTGTACCCGTATTTGAGGTTGTTGCTGACAAATTCATCTACCTCAACGGGCTGAATGAGACCTACATTAAAATGGACAAAGTGATCTCATTGCAGGTCGGGTCACTCACGGAACCCATCAAAGACGGCAACTGGGAATAAAGACAAAGGCAATCATGACTCATCCTGAAATACAGGGGCTTCTGTACAACGTATCTTCTTTCAGCACAGATCTGGTATCCCAGTACGATCTTGTAATCAAGCTGGAAGAGAACACGGTGACCTGCCTGATAGGCGAAAGGGCACACCGCAAGGTACTGCTGGTGACAGAAGTTATCGCTGCAGGTGATGAAGCATCTGATCCGCTGACATTGCTTGAGGGTTATATTGCCGGGAACCCTTTTTTAAAAGGCCCGTTTAAAACTGTCAGATTCCTGATCATCAACCAGAAAGTGACGCTGGTTCCGTTTGAGATGTATAATGACCAGGACAAGGCGCATTATCTTTCGTTCAACGTTGACCTGGATTCTGAAGATAGCATCTTCACTATGCCAGTGCCCTCCATAAGAGCTGAATGTATCTTTGCCGTACCTGGCAAACTCCATTACCGCCTGACAAAGATTTACCCAACCGCCACATTTCACCATCTGGCGGCCGTTGCATTGGAAAACATCCAGCTGACCACACCAGAATCAAAGAATCAGGTTGCATTCCATCTTTCATTTTCAGGAAATTCATTCTTTGTTCATGTGCTTCGGGATCAGGAACTTGTTTTTTTCAACAACTTCATTTTCAGCAACCCTGAAGAATTCCTTTATTATATCCTCAATATTGCTGAGAAATTGAACCTGAAACCGGCAAATACACGATTTGTCCTTTCCGGCAGTATCGACCGGCAGGGAGCGCTCCACAAGGAGCTCCTCACGGTTGTTGCTGGGGTAGAGTTCGCCCCTGCCGGGAATATTCCCGAGAATGCTGAAGTGAAACAACCGGTTGCATGGCACCGTCAGGCTGACCTCTTAAAATTATTTTTTTGCGCATCATAGGTGGTGAATATAAGGGACGCCGCATCACCCCGCCGGGCTCCCTTCCTGTAAGGCCAACAACTGATATGGCAAGGGAAGCGTTGTTCAATCTGCTCAGAACCCGCATTGATATTGAAGACTCCTCAGTGATTGACCTTTTTGCGGGAACAGGATTTATCTCCTATGAATTTTGCAGCAGGGGCGCCCAATCAGTAACTGCCATTGAACAACACCCTGGTTGTATTGCCTTCATCCGGAAAGCCTCAGAGATCCTTGGATTATCCATGTTGAGGGTTTACAGGACTGATGTATTCAGATTTTTAAAAAGCCCTGGTATTTCAGCAGATATCATTTTTGCCGATCCCCCTTATGATCTCCCGCAACTTGCCTCCCTCCCTGATCTCATCCTGCAATCTTCTACCCTCCGGGAAGGAGGCATGCTTATCCTGGAGCATGGCCGCACAAACTCATTCTCACTTCATCCCATGTTTACCGAAGAGAGAAAGTACGGCAAGGTACACTTCACGTTTTTTGCAAAAAGCCGGCTGAAAGAACAGGGG
>JAWOGX010000191.1:0-3148 GCA_046496455.1 Bacteroidales bacterium
ACGCGGATTAAACGGATGATACTGATCCGTGCAGTCAGTAACATCAACGTGCTCCGTGTTCGATGCAGCTGCTGGCACAGGGTGACAACGGTACCAACGGTGGTTGCTTTACAATTGGATTAAATTTTGAAAACATAAAAAATAACCGTTATGTCTAAATTATTGTATCAGGAATTGACGGAGAAGATCATCAACAGTTTCTTCACTGTATATAAGAATCTCGGCTTTGGTTTTCTGGAAAAAGTCTATGAGAATGCTTTAACCCATGAACTTCAAGTGCAAAAGTTATATGCTGATAAGCAGAGGTCAATAAGAGTGTATTATAATGACAACATTGTTGGTGATTATTATGCGGATATAATCGTCAATGATCTGATCATTATCGAAATCAAAGCTGCGGCCTTTTTGGTTGAGGAGCATGAGCTTCAGTTAATTAATTACCTGAAGGCTACAGATAAGGAGGTTGGATTATTGTTGAATTTTGGCAAGAAGCCCGAATTTAAACGTAAGATATTTACTAATGAAAGAAAAACTAGGATTTAAGATTAAACGGATACTCTTGATGATTTTCATATCGCACTGATCCGTACAGTCAGTAACATCAGCGTGCTCCGTGTTCGATGCAGCTGCTGGCACAGGGAAGTTTATTGCTAATAGTATTTGGTTAACATTTTTAAATAGATGGAAATGAAGAGAATAGGAATTGGTTTAATCTTTTGGCTGATAACCGCATTCACCCTTTCAGCCCAGATCGATGAACAGGAGCGGGGGCTGCGGGGATTGCGGTTTATGTTTTACAATGTTGAAAACCTTTTCGACCCCTTTGGGGATTCCCTGAAGGTGGATGCCGACTTCACCCCTGATGGCGATAAACACTGGACCTGGAGAAAGATGCAGTTGAAATGCAGCAACATTGCACGTGTGATCATTGCTGCCGGCGGGTGGGAAGGGGTCGAGCTGGCAGGCCTTTGTGAAGTGGAAAATGCCCTGGTGGTGAGGCAGCTGGTGAAACATCCGCTCCTCCGTCCATATGGCTACCGGTACCTGATCACCGAATCACCCGACCTCCGCGGCATTGACCTTGTGCTTCTCTATCGCCCCGAAAAAGTGGAGTTAGTGGAGTTTCGGGGCATCCGCGTCACCAATCCGGATAACCCCTCCTGGGCAACCCGCGACATCCTTTACGCAAAACTGGTCACGCTTTATAATGATACACTCCATCTGTTCCTGAATCATTGGCCCTCACGACGCGGCGGTGAAGAGGCCTCCGCGGCAAAAAGGGCACTGGCAGCCCAGGTGCTCAGACACCAGGTGGATTCGCTGATGGCCGGGCAGACTATTCCTTTTATCCTGATCAGCGGTGACCTGAACGATGAGCCTTCAGACAGTTCAGTAAGATATGTCCTGGGAGCGGTCCCACAAAAGGAGGCCACTCCCGGTTCCCTTGTCAACCTGATGTGGCCACTTTACCTGGCCGGCTATGGCACACACGCCCATCCCGATGTGACCGGTTTGCACCATAACCTGCTCGATCAGATTATTGTATCAGGAAACATGCTGCTGCCAGATGCCAAAATCTCAGCCGGCGATCCCGTCATAGGAAGGTTTCCATTTATCATGAAAGAGAATGCTTCAGGGCAGGATATCCCTTACAGAACTTACGCCGGCCCCAGGTACCTGGGGGGCTTCAGCGACCATTTCCCCGTCATCATCGACCTCAGACTGCAATGACCAGATAGTAGTTCTTTTTGCCCCGCTGCACAAGTATATACCTGTTGTTCAGCAAATGACCGGTGCCGACGGTGAAATCTTCACTTATCTTCTCCTTGTTGATCGAGAGGGCTTTCTCTTTCAGCGTCCTTCTTGCTTCTCCCTTCGATGGAAAAATTGCCGTTGCCTCAGCAAGAAATGCAACGATGTCAATCCCTTCGGTGAGCTTCTTCAAATCAATTTCGAATCTTGGCACACCTTCAAAAACGCTCAACAATGTGTCTTCATCAAGTTGTTGCAAGGTTTCTGTAGTACCCTTGCCAAAGAGAATCCCTGATGCTTCGATCGATTTTTCCAGGGCTTCGGACCCATGCACCATGGTCGTTACCTCCCTGGCAAGACTCTTTTGCAAAATCCTTTCATGGGGCCTTTCTGCATGTTCGCGGATCAGCTCGTCAATCTCATTTTTACCCAGCAGGGTGAATATCCTGATGTATTTCTCAGCATCCTCATCTGAAACATTCAGCCAGAACTGATAGAATTTATAGGGGGAGGTGCGCTTCGGGTCCAGCCAGACATTTCCCTCCTCGGTTTTGCCAAACTTGCCCCCATCGCTCTTGGTGATCAGCGGACAGGTCAGCGCATAGGCTTCCCCCTGTTCCATCCTCCTGATCAGCTCGGTGCCGGTCACAATATTGCCCCACTGATCACTGCCTCCCATCTGCAACCGGCAGTTCTTGTTCCGGTAAAGCCAGAGAAAGTCATACCCCTGCAACAACTGATAGGAAAACTCTGTGAAACTGAGACCGGTTTCCAGCCTTTTCTTTACGCTGTCTTTGGACATCATGTAATTGACGGTGATGTGCTTGCCCACATCACGCAAAAACCCCAGGAATGAGAACTCCTTTGTCCAGTCGTAGTTGTTCACGATCTCGGCCCCGTTGGGAAGCTTTTCATCAAAGTGCAGGAAATTGACCAACTGACTGCGCAGGCACTCCTGGTTATGCCTCAGGGTAGGTTCATCCAGCAGGTTCCTTTCTTCCGATTTACCCGACGGGTCACCAACCATACCCGTGGCCCCTCCGATGACCAGGATAGGTTTGTGACCCGCCACCTGTAAATGCTTCAGCATCATCACCGATACCAGGTGCCCGATGTGGAGCGAATCTGCCGTCGGGTCAATCCCGACGTATGCTGTGGTCATCTCTCTTTGCAACTGCTCTTCGGTGCCCGGCATGATGTCGTGGATCATGCCCCGCCAACGCAACTCCTCAACAAAATTGATCATGTCTTCTCGGATTATTCCCGGCAAAAATACACAGGATACAGGCTCATGTTTATCGAGCTAGGGTGCTTTTTTGATACAGATCCAAGGGCAGCAAGCATTAGAAATTTGAAATCGAAGCTTATTGAAATCGAAAGGCAAGACTTGTCGTTG
>JAWOGX010000228.1:0-15205 GCA_046496455.1 Bacteroidales bacterium
GCGTTGCAGATCGGAAGAACACCTTGCCCTCCTGGAGAAAGAGTGTGTAAGGCTGATCACAGAGATAGCGTTTGATCACCAACTGGAGTTATCCTACTCCTGGACACAGAAGTTCATCGCCACACAAAACAACGCCATAGCACTTCAATGCGTAAAAAGTGCTGCCGAAAAGCATAAACTGCATGTAATAGAAGCAGAACATCCCTTTAGCTGGGGTGAAGACTTCGGGAACTTCACCGCCCGATATCCCGGGGCGCTCTTTGGTTTTGGGGCAGGAAATGATTCCCCCGCCCTGCACCAGGCAGACTATGATTTCCCTGATGACATCATCGGCACCGGGATTGAGGTGTTCATCTCGGTCATTGAAAATGCCCTGGAACTCTAAAACACATAACGGAACCGTCAGTGCAGCACCTCCCTGTGATTACGGAAAGTTAACAGGATCCGGGGTTCGGAAACATGCAAGCTTCAGGAAAACCAGCTTAACGGATGAGATAGGCGAGCAATACACCCAGGTAATTGCCGACTGCGTATCCGATAATTCCGACTGCAAGTCCCGAAAGGACGATCTGCCTGTTCTTGAGTGCCCCCGCCATCATTGGGACAAATGGCGGTGAAAAGACCATAGCCACTGAGGTGATGATCGTGGTATCGGCATCAATCTTAAAAATCCTGGCAAGCAGGATATGCAGCACAAGGGTTCCAAATACCGCCAGTGCGACATACCAGAACAGGTAGAGGGAAGAGATGTCAAAATTCCTCAGGTCGGCCATGGAAGCGACCACCAGGCTAAAGACCAGAATGAAGTACATCCCGAGTTCAAAAGTTTTTTTTACGCGGTTGATCCGGTGAATCAGCGAAGCAAGAATTCCCAGTGTTGTAATCGACAAGATGGCAGTTACCATTGAGTACTCTTCGGGAACAATCATTGACAGTCCTCCACCAATGCCGAAAATCAGCACCGCTGCACCGAATGCACCGGAGAGGGGCCCAATGGTTTTTCTGGTGAAGAAATCCTTATAGTCGTCTACGACAACCTGCTCCACCGACAAAGTTTCCGATTCGGTTGCAAACCGGAAACGGGGCAGAAATTTACGGAGCAGCCCTTTTCCGAAGGTGAGCAGGATTACGAGGTAAACGGCGCAGAGCACAATGTCGTAGGTATGTGTAAGGATGTATATGGTTTCATCTACACCAAGAGCAGCTTTGATTGAGGCAAGGTTCGGGGTGCCTCCTGAATAAACACCGATCAGCATTCCCGCTACTTTCCAGGATTCCTGAATATGTTCGCCCCATAACAAGTGCCCTGTCACAACCATGGCGATCAATGCCCCGAAGGCAAGGAACATGGAGAGGAGGGTCTTGCCTGCCAGATGCACCCATCGGTGTATATTAAGCGAAAAGAGAAGCAGGGGCAATGCCAGGGGGATCGTGAGGGTTATGAGGAGGTTCTGATGTTCAGAAGCATTGTCGGGCAAAATGCCAATATTTCCCAGAATCAGTCCGAGGATGTAAGCGATCACCACAGCCCCCAGTTTGTTGAGAAACGGGACCTTTCCGACAAGGTAAATAATCAGCACCGGTGTGCCGATGAAGAGAAGATACAGCGCAACAGTTCCAGCCATGTTCAATGTGTATTAGTCGTTTTGTCCCAGGATGTGCAATTCGATCAAACCAAAGATATCAGACGCCCCGGCAATTTTTGCAGTATCGATCTGCTGCACGAGCACCACACCGGGAATCTGCCTGAGGGTTGCCAGTGCCTCTTTCAGGGGGTATCTTTCGGTGAATTGCATCATCAGTAACAAATAATCGATATTCTTCAGTCCGGGAACCAGCAGCCCGTTATCTCCCCTGTTGCCGGCCAGGCAAAACCCAATACCGTACTGCGGATCGGCATAGTAGTAAAATGGGTGGGCATGCTGCCCCTGTTTGGAAGAAATGACAAGGTCGGATGTCCTCACCATTCTGAAGTGGAGCTCTTTATTCAGAAAATGGACAAAACGGTAATCGGGCAACGAGGATACGATACCGGCTATCCCGATATCGGGATTGGTTATCTGCGCCAACTGATGCCGTTTTGCCATGGTTATCAATCATCAAAGATGATCCTTCATATACTGTTCAATCTTCATATGGAGATGCAGCCGGTCTGCGCCCCTGACATTATGTCCATGCCCCGGATAAACAAGATAATCCACAAGCTTTCTCTTTTCCACGCACTTTTTCAGGTAAGCCAGGCTATGCTGCCATACCACCACATCATCCATATCGCCATGGATGACCAGAAGCCTTCCATCCAGGTTATCCACAGAATTGAGCAGGCTTGCGTTTTCATAACCCTTCGGGTTCTCTTCCGGGGTATCCATATAGCGTTCGCCATACATCACCTCGTAATACTTCCAGTCGATGACCGGACCGCCCGCGACCCCAGCCTTAAACACCCCGGGATATTTCTGCATCATGGTAATGGTCATAAAACCGCCGTAACTCCAGCCATGTATCCCCATCCTGTCACTGTCCACAAAAGGGAGTGATTTCAGGTACTCCACCCCTTTCATCTGATCCTCTGCTTCATTGATGCCCAGCTTCCGGTGAATGACACTTTCGAACTCAAACCCCCTGTTGGCGGTGCCACGGTTGTCGAGGCTGAAGACGATATAACCCTGATGGGCCATATAGGTCAGGAACAGGCCTGCGCCTCCGAGCCAGCTATCGCTGATGAGCTGGTTGTGGGGGCCGCCGTAGAGGTAGAAGAAGACCGGGTATTTCTTTGATTTGTCAAAACCGGGAGGCAGGAGCATCCGGTAATACAGTGGAGTGCCATCAGAAGCGTTGAGGGTGCCGATCTCGATTTCGGCCCTTACAAAATCCTTCAGCGGGTCTTCATTGGCAAGCAGGGTCCTTACCACCTTTCCCCGTTGGTCAAGCAAATCAATCTGGGTTGCAATCTTCTTGTAGTTGCTGTACTGATCGATAAAATACTTCCCATCAGGGCTGGGAAGGGCCCTGTGCGTACCGTTTACCGTAGTTATGCGGGTTATCCGGTCGCGTCTGAGCTCCACCTGAAACAAATGGGATTCAAGTGGGGAAACCTCAGTGGAGTAATAGTAGAGGATGTTTCCTGACTTATCGAATCCTTCAATGCCGGTAACCATCCAGTTGCCCGAGGTGTACCGTTTGATCAGCTTGCCGGTGATATCGTAAAGATAGAGATGATTCCACCCGTTCCGTTCACTCTGCCAGATGAACTGGTCCGGATTGTTGGGAAGGAACAGCGGACCGTGTTCAGGCTCAACATACATAGCACTTTTCTCCTCGAAAAGGGTGAGCTCAAACTGCCCGGTTGCTGCATTGTACCTGTTAAGCTTCATATGATTCTGCTCCCTGTTCAGCACAGCGATATAGATCGATTTTTCATCCGGGCTCCATGTGACATTGGTCAGAAACTGGTCCAGGGGTTCCCCGGTTTCCAGGAAGATGGTTTTGCCAGCCTTCAGGTCATACACGCCAACCTTCACCTGTTCACTGGTCATGCCTGCCATCGGATACCGGGCAGATGCAGGCTCAGCGATTCTTGCGTCAATGTCAATGAGCGGATAGTTGGTCACCATGCTTTCATCCTTCCTGTAAAATGCGAGGAAATTCCCTTTGGGTGACCAGAAAATACCGTCGGAGATTCCAAACTCATTTCGGTGCACAGTCTGTCCGTTCACAATACCATCACCACCGTCAAAGGTAACCTGCACGGAGTCGTTGCCCGTTTTGATAAAAAGGTCGTCACCGATGGTGAATGCGGCGGCAAGGGTATTGGGTTCCACTTCGGTATTTCCGGCCCCCTTTGGCAGGGTGAAAACCTTTGTAAAATTTTTGGTTTTGGTGTGATACGTAACCAGGGTCGGGCCATAGAAGAAGCGAATGGTATTCTGATCCATCCAGGTGATGGCTGGAAAACGACGGGTTCTGCCGATGCCGGCTTTCTCCATGTCATCATTGAACCCGGCGAGATCAATCAGGGTGACCTCTTCCTTACGTGCGGGATCACCCACCATCACCTTGTTGACATCGATCCAGGAATACTGGTTTGTACCGGCGATCCATTGGAGGTCGCGCATCTGTGCCGGGTAGGATGAGGGGAGGGAAAGATCTTCAAGGGTGAGTTTTTTCTGTGCCTGCAGCGCAGAAGTTGTCATCAGGCCAAGAAAAAAGAGAACCGGAATCAAACGGGATAATTTCATAATGGTGATCAATATTTAGATGATGATTTCTACTGTTTCTACTGATGGACCGCGGCACTCATTTCACCGATCAACCCGGGATTTGCCTCAATGGCATTGCCCACCACGACGATGTCGGCACCGGCGAAGCAAGCATCCTCACATTGCCGGGGAGTACGGATTCCGCCACCGACGATCAGGGGCACGGAGATATGATCTTTAACGGCCCTGATCATCCCGGGGGTCACAGGCTGCTCCGCACCTGAGCCTGCATCAAGATAAATGGCCCTCAGGCCAAGCATCTCCCCTGCCATGGCGGTGCAGGCGGCTACATCGGGTTTGTTCCGGGGAATGGGTGATGAGTTGGAAATATAGAGTGCCGTTGTCATTGAGCCGCTTTCGATCAGCATATATCCTGTGGGGATGATCTGGAGACCGCTCTTTTTCAGAACCGGTGCAGCTTCCACATGCCTGCCTATGAGCATTTCAGGGTTGCGCCCCGAAATCAGCGACAAAAGCAGGATGCCATCAGCCCGGTTGCTGATCTGCATCGAGTTACCGGGGAAAATGATAACAGGGATGCTGGTGTTGGCCTTGAGCTGATCCAGCATCTCATCCATGCGATGATGCATCACGAGGCTTCCCCCGGCAAACAGAAAATCGACCCCGGCCTGATTGCAAAGGGTAGAAAACTCCCTGGTGGTTTCCTTGTTCAGCTTGTCCGGATCCACCAATACCGCAAATTTCTTCTTTCCCGTCACGGCCATCAAATCAAGTATCTTCATCTCTGAATGTTTTGCTTTCTGTGCGGATTTCCTGCCCTGCAATATTATTAAAAATCTGTGACTTCTTCGTTCCGGATCAGGGAAAAAGATTCTGTTCTGATTGTTTTTATACTGATAATGTGTTTTTTATGCTGATTTTCGCGATCTGCGTTCCTGTTGTTGCTGAATGAAGATCCCGGTGATAACCAGGATCAGTCCCAGAATTGTTGATCGAAGGAGGGGCTCGCCAAGCACAACACGAATCCAGATCAGGCTCAGGAAAGGGGAGATAAAAATGAATTGACTGATAAGATAGGTTTTCCGGGAAAATTTGAGTGCTGAGAGCCAAAGCAGGAAAGTAATCCCCATTTCGAAGAGGCCAAGATAGGTGCCGCCCAACCAGCCATTCACCGGGATTGAGGCAGGTGTTGAGAAGATCAGCAGTGCCAAAAAGGCGTATACTGTCCCGAAGAAGAAATTAAGCGCCATCGCTGTGGGGATTTCCCGTTTGTCTTTAAGGTTGAGGATCCAGTAGAGGGCCCAGATCACCGAACTACCGGCGGCCAGGAAATCTCCGCGCAGGCTGGTGAAACTGAGTGATGCAAAATCCCCTTTGGTGGCAATGACAATAATACCGGCAAAGCTGATGAGCATTGCAGCCAGGGACGTCAGGCCAAGTTTTTGTCCGAGCATCGGAACTGAAAGCAAAGCAAGCACAACGGGCCAGATATAGTTCAGTGTCATCGCTTCCTGGGCCGAAATCATGTCATAGGCATGGATCAGAATGATATAGTAAAAAAATGGATTGAGAAACCCCAGTAACGACGACCTCAGCAGGTCTTTCTTCCTGACAGAGCCTGCCAGCTTCACTACACCAATCCTGAACACGGCAATAGCCGTAAAAGTAACCCATGATACCAGCGATGCGATGAAAACGATCTGGTACGGATCGGTGAACCGCAGTGTCACTTTAAAAGCAACTGCAATGGTTGACCAGCACATCACTGCGAGTAATGCAAGAATATAGGCTCTTTTTTGGTTGTGCATAAGAAGGGTTGGTCTCAGATCACCTTTTAAAAATCAGCGGTGCAATATCAGGATAAATCCTGCATCATCGGAGATTGATGTCAAAAAGGGAGGCAATCGTTGCCAAAATGAAAATAATTCGTAGGTTTGGCCTATGATTGTGGTGAATGAAAACGCATTGAAAATTGCCGTGGATTTCGATGGCACCATCGTGGAAAACAACTACCCACGGATTGGCCGGGAGATGATGTTTGCCTTTGCAACCATGAAGGAGTTGCAAAAGAGAGGTCATCTGCTGATTTTATGGACCTTCCGGACCGGTCGGCTGCTTGATGAAGCTGTGGAGTATTGCCGGGCACAGGGAATTGAGTTCTATGCGGTGAATGAAAGCTATCCGGGCGAACTGGCCACTGGCAGTTTCCCGCGCAAACTCAATGTTGATCTTTTTATTGATGACAGGAATGTGGGAGGTTTTATCGGATGGAGCAGGGTATGGCAGCTTCTGAGCCCCGGGGATTCCGATATGGCTTTGCTCCATCCTGAAGCGCACCGCAATTTCCCTGGAACAAAACGTCCGTTTTTCGGTTTCAGAAAAAGAAGATAAATAATACTATGGCTGAATCGGTAGCAGATTGGAACACCATACTTTTTGCTTTTGGACTAACCCTGTTTGCGGGTTTGTCGACAGGGATAGGGAGTGCGCTGGCGTTCTTCGCGAATCGCACGAATACGAAATTTCTATCTGTTGCGCTTGGCTTTTCAGCCGGTGTGATGATCTATGTATCGCTCGTAGAGATCTTTGTGAAAGCCCGCGAATCCCTGGCAGAAACATACACAGATAAAGCTGCCTATCTTTACACGGTGATTTTCTTCTTTGCAGGGATGGGGCTTATCGCTTTGATTGACTGGCTGATCCCATCAGCAGAAAATCCACATGAAATCAGAAAAGTCGAATCGATGCAGGAGGGCCGGACTGACGCTGACAAGCCGAAACTCATGAGAATGGGGCTGCTCACCGCCCTTGCGATCGCCATCCACAATTTCCCGGAGGGGCTTGCCACTTTCACGGCTGCCATTTCGGATCCGGGACTGGGGATTGCCATCGCTGTTGCCATTGCTATCCATAACATCCCGGAAGGCATTGCTGTATCTATTCCCATCTATTACGCAACAGGCAGCAGAAAAAAGGCATTCTGGCATTCCTTCGCATCTGGTCTGGCAGAACCTATCGGAGCGATCGTTGGTTTTCTGATCCTGATGCCATTCATGGGGCCCATGGTTTTCGGCGGTCTTTTCGCTGCCGTCGCAGGGATCATGGTGTTCATCAGCCTCGATGAGCTTCTTCCCTCTGCACGGGAATACGGGAAGCACCACCACTCCATTTACGGCCTCATTGCCGGGATGCTGGTGATGGCCATCAGTCTGATTCTCCTCTCATAAAGGACAACAGTTGCCGTAAAAAAGTTTGAGAACGGGAGATGGAACTCTGTTGTGAACCGGTTGTATTACGCATGCTTCTATGCAGTAGGGGATCTTTTCGACTACGAAAAAGATATAGTATTGCCTCTGGTGGATCTGACAAAAGAATTCATTGAAGAAATCAGAAAACACCTTTAAACTATTTTCCGGCAATAGGGTCTTATCAGCAAACTTTCAGGAAAATCAGTCATTCCATCTGATGATTCTAAATGAGTATCTTTACACCTTGAAATCCGATTATCAAGATCCATAATGAAAAAGAACCTCCTCTTTATCCTGTTTGCAATCCTGGTGTTGCCAGGCATAGTATCGGCACAATCCGCACGTGTACATGAAGGGAATACTGCAAAGATTCAGATTTCTGACAACAGTCAGACTGGTTTCACCATCAGGATAGACATTCCCCAACCTGAATTCAGGACATCACAATACTTTCCGGATCAATACTTTGAACTTGCTGTTCAGGGTATGTATCCCTCTGTACTCCAGGGATCACCCAATCTACCGATATGGAATGGCATCATTGAAATTCCTGCAGGTTCATCCTATGAATTTGATATTGATGATGTTGAGATGGAAACCATGACCGTCCCGGAGGCTTTCAGGGGGATGCAACTGGTGCCGGTACAACCGCCAAGGCCGAAGAGTGACATCCAGCGGCAGGATTTTGTCAAGAATGAATGGACCTACAACCATAATGACTGGGTTGGCAATCCCCTTGTAGCCATTGAGAATGATGGGATCATGCGCAATGCCAGGCTGGGCCGGCTTGTCATCAGCCCGGTAGAATATCAGCCCGTAGCCGGAGAATTCAGGTATGTTTCATCGGTAACGATCAGAGTACGATTTCAGACTATCGGCATCAGCGATCCGGTTTCCTGGAAAAGCGCCTTTGAATCCCCTTTCATCAATGCTTCCCGGTATGCCCTAAACGGTGAAAGCTACGAATCTACCCATCTGCAGCAGCCGGTGAAGTATGTGATCCTTTCTGACTCCATGTTTTACAGCACACTTCAACCATTCATCGCCTGGAAGCGACAGAAGGGTTTTGAAGTCATCGAAGTTTACAAAGGGGGTCCCGGCGTCGGCACCACTGCAACCACCATGAAGAGTTATCTGCAAAGCCTATACAATGCGGCAACTCCCGCCAGCCCTGCACCGTCATTTCTTCTGATTGTCGGGGATGTTCAGCAGATTCCGGCTTTCGGTGGCACGACCGGGAACCACTTCACAGACCTTTATTATGCAGAATACACCGGGGACACTTACCCTGAACTGCTTTACGGCAGATTTTCAGCGACCAGTACCGGTCAGTTGCAGCCACAGATTGACAAGACCCTGCACGTGGAACAATACCTGATGAGCAACCCCTCCTACCTGGAGGATGTGATCCTTGTGGCCGGGAATGATGCCACCTATGCGATGGTGTGGGCGAACGGGCAGATGAGTTACGCCCAGAACGAATATGTAAATACCTCCAACAACCTGGTTCCACACACTTTCCTCTATCCGTCTTCTTCCTCCCAAACTTCACAGATCATCCAGCTTTTCAACCAGGGGGCAACATTGGTGAATTACAGTGCCCACGGCAGCACCAGCGGATGGTCTGATCCGTCATTCACCTCCACAACGGCAGGGACACTGACCAATACCGGGAAATATCCTACCGTCATCAGCAATGCCTGCCTGACCAACACCTTCAGCGCAAACTTATGTTTCGGGGAGGCCCTGCTCAGGGCCCAGGACAAAGGCGCTGTCGGACATATCGGGGGATCAGCCAACACCTTTTGGGATGAAGATTACCATTTCGCCGTGGGTCTCGGGACGGTGGTGCTCAACCCCACCTTCGCACAGACCGGACCTGGATTCTATGACAGGTTGTTCCACACCCACGGTCAGAACTATGCGGAGTGGGCGGTAACACAAGGCGCCATCATCAACGCCGGGAATATGGCAGTCACCCAATCCGGGTCTTCGGTGGATTATTACTGGGAGATTTACCACCTGATGGGCGATCCCTCCCTAATGCCCTACCTGGGTTTGCCCTCCCCCATGAACCCTGTTTTCTCTCCAGTGCTTCCAACAGGTCTTACGCAGGTGACCATCCAGTCAGACCCCTACACCTATGTAGCACTCTCTGCGAATGGCATCCTCCACGGTGCCGGCCTTACCGACGGTTTTGGAATGCTCAGCCTGCCAATCCAGCCTTTTACCCTACCGACCACTGCACAACTGGTCATCACAGGACAGAATAAGATCCCCTACTTCGATTCCATCCAGTTCGTGACACCAACCGGGCCCTTTGTGCTTGCCGACAGCATCAGTTATCAGGAGATCACCGGCAATGCCGACCAGCAGATTGATGCCGGCGAAGTGATCCAGATGGATGTAAGAATCCGCAATTTCACCCCGATCACATCTGGCAATCTCATCGTCAGGCTGATTTGTAACGACCCGTTTATCACCCTTACAGATTCCATTGAGAATCTCGCAGGGATTAACGGGCTATCTACCCATCAGTTTAGCGGGGCATTTGCCTTTGAGGTGGCAACCTTTGTTCCTGACCAGCATGTTGTCCCGGCAACCATTCAAATCCAGGAAGGGGCAAATGTCTGGACAACTCCGCTCAGTTTTACCGTAAACAGCCCTGAAGTCAGAATACAGAGTGTTGTCATCACAGATCAGGCAGGCAATGGCAACGGAAAAATCGAGCCCGGCGAATCGTTTGAGTTCACAGTAAGGGTCAGGAACGACGGAGGTGCAGAACTCCAGACCCTTGAAGTAACCCTTGACCACAACAGTTTTTACATACAGCTGAACAACAACACTGCGACGGTACCGCAATTCCAGCCCGGGCAGTATTACGATGTGGCATTCCAGGCCGTGGCATCCACAGCTTCGATCCCCAAAGGGAGCGTGGTCAGATTAACCGTATCAGCATCCAAAAACAGCTATGGTGACACCCTGGTTACCTACAAAATGCTTGAGCTGATGCACGAAGACTTTGAGCAGGGAAATTTCAATACTTTTCCATGGGTGCTCACAGGTTCACAGCCCTGGTTCACCACCACGGATGATCCTTATGAAGGGGCAACCTGTGCAAAATCAGGTGCCATCCCGAACCAGTCAGTGACATCCATGCAGGTTGAAATCCCGGTGATTGACAGGGATTCGATCAGTTTCGTCTACAAAGTATCCTCAGAAGAAAACTATGACCATCTGAAATTCAAGATAGACGGACAGGAGATGGGGAAATGGTCCGGGGAACAACTGACATGGACCGTAGTGAAATTCCCCGTGGATTCAGGACTCAGGACCTTTGCCTGGTCCTATGAGAAGGATTATTACTGGCAGGAGGGGCAGGACTGTGCATGGATTGATTACATCATTTTCCCTGCCACCTCATTGTACATGGCCATTGACAAACCACAACTCGATGCTGCCCGGATCACGGTGTGGCCCAACCCTGCCAGTCATCAGCTGAACCTTCGCTTTGATGATGCCGGCGGTAATGGTGGGATCCTGCTTTTACTGGGAAGTGACGGAAAAACGCTCCATACCTCAAATTTTCAACCCGGTGAGCATAACCTTCTGATTGACCTGAGCGGTCTCTCTCCGGGGTTATATCTTCTTGTGGTTGAAACCGATTCCGGGGTGACCACAAAAAAAGTCATCAAGCACTAAAAATCAATATCTTTGCCCGTTCTCCGGATAACCATCAACCTAAAAAAACACTTTATGCCACGTTTCCTGACATTTGTCTTCGCCTTCATCATGGCAAATCTTCTTCAGGCGCAGGTCACCATTCAGCCAAACAGTGACGGTTCTGCAACACTGAGCGTACTTCAGTCCACTGAGCAATCAACCACACTTCACTACTCTTTCGCTGAGTTCAGCCTGAACGAGATGACTGCCGGAACAGAACTCTATCATTCCATCGGGCTTGGCAATACCGCTCCCCTGATGGAAGCAGGAGCCCCGGAGGTGAGGATTACCGCAGGATCTCTGATTATTCCTGATAACGGCCGGATGGGCATCGAAATCATCACAGCAAATTACCAGGAGTTTGCCAATATCAATCTCATCCCTTCAAAAGGGAATCTTTACAGGGATATCAACCCGTCAGATATCCCTCTGGTCAAGGGGAGTCATTACACCACCGACAAATTTTATCCAGGGGAACTGGCCACTTTGCGTGACCCCTACATTATGAGGGATTTCCGCGGCCAGACAGTGGTGTTCCAACCCTTTCAGTACAACCCGGTAACCCGCACACTGAGGGTGTATCATGATATTACCCTGAAGGTTTCCAAAGAGGTTCAGGGTGGGCTAAACACTTTTGACAGGGGTTCGAAGCCGGCAACCATTGCAGAGGAATTTCACCAGATTTATAACCGTCATTTCCTCAATTTTGAAGCCCTGGGGCTGAACTACATCCCGGTCAGTGAAGAGGGGAAAATGCTCGTTATCAGTTATGGTACATTTATACCGGAGATGAACGACTTCGTATCGTGGAAAAATGCCAAAGGGATTCCGTGCGAGATGGTGAATGTATCCACCATCGGCACAACCGCCTCATCAATAAAGACGTATGTCACGAATTATTACAACACGCAGGGACTGACCTACCTTCTGCTGGTGGGCGATGCAGCCCAGATCCCGACCAACTCTCTGACTTCCGGACACTCCGATAATGCCTATGCCTACATACTGGGTAACGATCACTATCCCGAATTTTTCGTGGGCCGTTTTTCCGCAGAGAACCTGACACACGTGGAGACCCAGGTTTTAAGGACATTGAGTTACGAAATGAATCCGGATACCACTGGTGGCTGGCTGAAAAAATCGATCGGCATAGCCACCCTTGAAGGGCCGGGCGATGACAATGAGCTGGATTATGTGCATGTGCGCAACATGCAGCTGGACCTGCTGGGTTACACCTATACGGGCAATCTTGAATTCTTCGAAGGGAGCCAGGGGGGCAATGATGCCCCTGGCAATCCTACAGCCACCATGGTGCAGAATGCAGTGGATGACGGAGCCGGGATCATCCTTTACACAGGGCATGGCAGCAATACCAGCTGGGGAACTTCGGGCTTCAGCAATACCAATGTAGGGAACCTCAGCAATTACAACCGCTGGCCTTTCATCTGGTCTGTGGCATGTGTCAACGGCAATTTTGTCAGCACCACCTGTTTCGGGGAGGCATGGCTTCGTGCACTCAAGAGTGACCAGCCAACCGGCGCCATTGCCATTCTTGCTTCTACCATCAATCAGAGCTGGAACCCTCCCATGGAGGGGCAGGATGAAATGGTAGATATCCTGGTGGAGAGTTATCCCACCAACATCAAACGCACTTTTGGCGGACTGTCGATGCATGGATGCATGAAAATGAACGACACTTACGGGGGAGCAGGGGATGAGATGACTGACACCTGGACTATTTTTGGAGACCCATCGATCCAGGTTTTCACGACCACTCCAACCCCGATTGCTGCCAGCCATCAACCGGTTGCCATGATCGGTGCCACACAGTTCCCGATCTTCTGCCAGACCAACGGCGCCAAGGCGACCCTCAGCAAAAACGGCCAGATACTCGGCACAGGTCTTGTCGCAGGTTCAACCGTTACCATCAATTACACCTCTCCGCTCGCCCCCGATACGCTGCTGCTGGTGATTACCGCCTTCAATAAAATCCCTTATATCGCTGAAATCCCGCTGATCGTCTCCAATGCCCCTTATGTGACCTACAAAGGGCACCAGGTGAGCGACCAGGGATCCAACAACAATCAGCGCGCCGATTACGGAGAATCGGTGAACCTGAATGTTTCACTTGAAAACATCGGAGTGCTTACCGCTTCCAGCGTCAATGCCATACTCAGGAGCCTTGACCCACAAGTGACCGTCAACGACAGCACTGCTACCTTTGGCAACATCCCTGACGGGGCAACGCTTCAGGTAAGCAACGCTTTCAGCATCAGCCTCAGTGACTCCGTACCCGATGGCCATCTGGCCTCAATGCAACTGATCATCTCCGATAACAGCAGCAACCAGTGGATCTCAAACTTTACCATTCTTTGCCATGCCCCAAATCTGGTTATCGACACCATCTTCTTCAATGATCTGGCAGGTGGTAATGGAAACGGGAAACTTGAACCCGGAGAGGTTGCCGTTGTGAATGTTGTTGTCAGGAACGCCGGGGGTGCAGAAGCCGATCAACATTTCTGCAGGATCTCAACACAATCGGTGTTTGCAGAACTATTCGGCAAGGATTCTCTCTCCATCGCCCAACTACCGGTTCAGACACCTGTCAACCTTCAGTACTATGCAAGGCTAGACACTGCGACCACGGTAGGAGCAGTTTTCACCTACGACATCCATTTTCAGACAGGATATTACAAGGCAAACCGGAGCATTAGCGACAAGATTATGCACGCCGATGAGGATTGGGAAACCGGCAATTTCCAGAAGTTCAACTGGCAGCACACCGGCAACAGCAACTGGACCATCACCAACAGCCTGCCTTACCAGGGTACCTATTCCGCCCGCTCCGGGGTGATAGGCAACAATGCCTATTCAGCCCTTTCCGTAGATTGGTTCTCTGCATTTCCGGACACCATCAGTTTCTGGTTAAAGGTAAGCTGTGAGAATGGCTCTGCCAGCGGGCAGAAATGGGACTTCCTTGAATTCTACATCGATGGTGTGGCCCAGGCCTGGTGGGATGGGAACAAGTCCTGGATGAAAGTATCCTACCCGGTTTCCTCCGGGCAGCACACTTTCACCTGGCGGTATCAGAAAGATGGCTATGCCACAGGTGGCAGTGATGCAGCCTGGATTGACATGATCAGCTTCCCGGCTGCCGGTGGTGAAGTGACCCTGAAGCCCTTTGTGCTGATGGAATATGCCCATTTCAACGATGCGGTCAGTGGCGACAATAACGGTCACATCAATGCCGGCGAAACCATCGATATCTCCTACAAGCTTTCCAACATCGGCTACCGGGATGCGATCAACACCAACGGGATGATCAGCGTGAATGATCCTTTGGTAACCCTGGTCAATCCCCAGGGTGCATTCGGGACCCTTGTGGCCGGCAACTCGCTCCTGACCGGCGATGTGATGAAAGTACAGATCAGCCCCGCTGCCACATCGGGACAAACCTTCCAATACGACCTCACCCTTACCGATGACAGCGCCAATACGTGGCTTTTCCCGTTTCTGATGATCGTTGACGCTGCAACCAGTGTTGAAGAACTATTGGTCAAACCCGGAATGGTATTGTACCCGAACCCGTTCAACGAGATGTTCAGCATCCGCCTGACCAATGCCAAACCCCAGGCTTCGGCGAGCGTGGCCATATTCACCCTGGATGGCAGGTTGGTTAAGGAGGTCATGGTAAATTCCCTGACAGAAGACGGCATGATCACACTGCCCTCATCGGGGCTTCCCTCCGGGGCATTGCTGATCCGTGTCATCCTGGATGATGCCGTGATCACTGTCAAAGGGGTGAAGCATTAAAACCATGCTTCGGGGGATTTCATTTTGTTTTTGGAAAACGAATTCTTTTATACCTTTGCAGCCGCAAGTTCATTCTCTCCGTAGCTCAGTTGGTAGAGCAGCTGACTCTTAATCAGCGGGTCCCAGGTTCGAATCCTGGCGGGGAGACTTCACAGATTGCATTTTTTTCTGAACTTTGCTCCCCGCCAGGATCACGAACAC
>JAWOGX010000241.1:0-4286 GCA_046496455.1 Bacteroidales bacterium
CTGCTGGGCTGGGACTACCCAAATGGCAAGGGGTTAAAGGATCTGATAGAAAAAGAGAATGTATACCCGGTCACCATACTGAAAAGTCTCGGCAAAAAGGAGCAACAGCAGCTGATGGAAAGCGGCATCGTGACCTGCAATCAGTTATTGGATCATTCTGGCATCCTGAGCACCTTACTGTTGAGTGACAAAAAGCAAAAGGCAGTCATGACGGAGCTTGAAACCATGGCACAGCTTACGCCCGGGACAACCTGAGTCAATCCGCGTAATCTGTGGTGAAATGATCACTCAACCTTACTTAACCTGATCCGGCTGACCGTTTCGCCCTCGCGGAGCATCAACACGTAAGTTCCGGCGGTGATCCCAGCCATGCTTATTTTTCCATCCCCGGAAATTCCTTCTTTGAGTCTGACGCCCTGGATGGTATACACCGCAAACCGGGCAGGGCCAAAAGCAGAGGGGGTAAAAAAGAGTTCATCCCTGCATGGATTTGGGTAAACCTTCCGGTAAAACCGGGCATTCACGGCAGAATGTATGGCAGTAGTGAAATCAAAAAGGATATCGTCTATGAACAAGGTTGTAGGTGCGGTGGCAAGGGTTGAAGAGGAGATGACCACCACGACTGAGTCTGGCATGGCTGTATCAGCATAGACAAACGGGATCGAGAAGGACTTCCAGACAGCTGAAGGGGACAACTCCGTGCCTGACTGCGCCACCGCAATGGTGTCGGCAGTCAGTGTCAATGGGTTCCATTTTTTCAGCAGAGCCGTTACCTTTCCAAAATCGGGGACAGCAGCCAGAGAATCGAAAAACTTATAGCTCCCGCAAATAAAGGCAGGGCGCCAGGTGAACGGACTACCCCCTTTCGGAAAGTCTATAAAACCCTGCGCATCAGAATAAAAATGATCACCATTGCAGATAAAACTGTTGAACTGGCTGCCGTCAGGGTATTTCAGCTCCGGAAGATTGTATAGCACAACCGATTTCAGATAATGCCCGGGTGCCGTATCAAAATAGTTTACCTGGGTCGTTTTAATCAAGAAATGGTGATTGCCGGATTGAGGGGGATAATAGGCACCTGGCGGGAAAGGAACCACAGTATCGTTTGAAAAATAAATGGCATCCGATGTTACCCAGTGATAAACCCGATCGATGCCCCCGATGTAAATGGAATCGAAATCTGCATTGGGGATGTTTTGTGCCTTAATGAAAGAGGAAACTGAAAGGATCAGAAAGCAACAGGTTATGGTGGATATGATGAGACCTTTCATTGAAATTCTTTTTTCAGATTGCAAGGTAAGGATAAAACAGCCACTTTGCAAAAAATCCAATTATTGATAAATAAGAAATGCATAAATATGCTAAATTTGGCTGATTATTCAGACCCAATCCTACACTGCCATGATAGTCAAATTACTGATATTGATCGTTCTGTTTTTTAGTTACACCCACCAGGAGATTTCAGCCCGCAACCCTGGCAGAGCTCTTAAAGCTGTTCATAGCAGTTTTGTTTTTTATCCTCCGAGCATACAGCTCCAGTCGCCCATCCTGCAGGATACCGTTTACCAGACAGGCCCGTTCGAGATTTCAGCCACAGTCACAGATCAGGACGGTATCGGATATGCAGGCATCGTTTATGAAGCCAATGGCGGCACACCAGATACGATTGACATGGTTTTAACCACGGGAAATATTTATCGCGGGATGATTCCAGGCCACCCATACAATACAGTCATTCAATACAGGGTTATCGCATCCGATTTGCTCAGCAATCCAGCCCAGACGCAAACATACACTTTTTACATCAAAAAGGATCCGTACCTGTATGCGGCCATAGGCACCGGGCTCTCCACAAGCAATGGGTCAGGCCCCATTTTCATTTCAGCACCAAGCCCCATACAATGGTATATGCACCATATCAGCCTGTTTACGAAAGAGGAGGTTGAATATCGGGGAAAGATCGTAAAATTACACTGGTATAAAGGGAATAACGAAGGTTGCACGACCAGTAATGCCAGCTTCAAAATCTACCTGAAGGAGACAGGTCTGACCACTGTCCCATCGGCAGTGGGGACACTCAACACAGAACTTACCGGGGCCACGCTGGTGTACGAAAGCACGACCCAAAATCTGCCATTGCAGACGGGATGGACTGAATTCGCCTTTAATATGGACACGTTTGACTATTCAGGCAATAACAACCTGATGGTCATGACGATATGGTTTCCACCTCCTGTTGCCACAGGGACCGTGGTCTGGCAGTACACCACTGAGTCTGGCAAGGCCCACTCATGGTACGGGAATACCACCCCCCCCTCTTTGCCGGCCGGTGCCAATCTGCGTCCCAACATCCTGATGACCTTCCTGAAACCGGATTATCCCACGGATGCCGGGGTAGAAAGTTTACTCTCCCCTACCCTCTCTTTGATATCGCCAACCCTGCAGCCAGTCACGGTTGAGATCAGGAACCACGGCGTGGACCCATTGTTCAAAACCGGCATCGGATGGTCACTCGACGGGATTTTGCAATCGTCTTACACCTGGACAGGCAACCTTTCGGAAGACATGTTGAGCGGGCCGGTGACCATCGATTCGGTAATGCTGCCCTTCGGGGTGCACAGGATGAAGGTATGGACCAGCCAACCCAACGATACCACAGACATGGACCATGGGAACGACACCATAGCAACCCTGATCTGCCCCGGTACACTGACCGGCACCTATACCATAGGGACGGGAGGCATGTTCGCATCTCCCGAAGCCGCCATTGAAGCGCTGGCAGAGTGCGGCATCAGTGGTCCCGTAACCTTCAACCTGCTCCCCGGAACCTATACCGGGCAATGGACCATCCCTTACATCACCGGGGTGAATGCGTCAAAAACGATCACCTTCAGGAGTGCGACCGGTAACCCTGCCGATGTTATGCTCCTCAGGGACTCCACAGCCATGCAGAACTTCACATGGAACTTCAGCGACGCATTGTATATCAGACTGAAAAACCTCACTTTCAAATCCACTGACCCGGCCAACGGCAACGTGGTCGTTTTCTCCGGCAACAGCCGCTTCATCATCATTGACAGCTGCATCATCGAAGCGCCATTGGGTACGACAACCACCTCAGCACCCATCTATTCATACAATTGCCCGGGGTATCACAATACGGTCTCCAATTCCCTGCTCACCGGCGGTTATTACGGGGTGTACTATTACGGGCAAAGCTCCTACAGAAAGATCCTTTTTAGTCTTACCAACAACCTGATCACTGATTTCTGGCATTATGGCTTTGTGAGTTCTTATGCTGATTCAATGATGATTACCGGAAACACATTCAGGAACAGGCAGGGGGGGACAGATTTTTACGGGGTTTCATTGCAGCAAACCATCGGGCATAGCCTGATCTCCAGGAACAGGATTATTTATGATGGCATCAGTCACAGCTATGGGATTCATATCCAGAGCAACCAGAGTCTGGCGTCATCCCATATCCTCATATCCAATAATTTCGTTAGCCTGAAATGCAATTCCGGCAAAACGACCTATGGCCTCAACCCCTGGGCTGCTACTACTCTCAATTACTACAACAACTCCATCCATTTATACGGCACCGGTTCTGCCAGCAGCCGCTGTGTCATGCTCAGCAACGGTTCTTCGCTCAACTTCATGAACAACATCTATTCGAATACGGCAGGGGGGTATGCCTTTTACACCAATTCACCTTCCTTTGTCAACACTTCAAACAATAACAACTTTTACACAAACGCAACCGCCTTTATCCAGTGGGGTTCATCCGCTGCGGCAACACTGGCAGCCTACAAAACCCTGAGCGGCAAAGATGCGGCCTCACAGAACATTGCACCCCCGTTTGTCTCTGATCAGGACCTGGCGCTCACGAACCGTACCTTAAGCGGCCGGGGTGCTGTATTGTCACTGGTACCGGTTGATATCTTCGGATCTCCCCGCACACCCTATCCCACCATCGGAGCGCATGAGGTGCCACTCCTCCCCTACGACGCCGGGGTGTCAGCCATCAATACCCCCACCCCGCAGTCGGTCATCTATCACGGGGATATGGTCCCTGTGAGTGTGCAACTGACCAACTTCGGATACACTACACTGTTGGGTTGTGATGTGAAGTACAGTGTCAACAACGGCACCCCGGTTACAGCAACCTGGTCCGGTCAGTTACAGATGCTTCAGACCACAACCTTCAGCCTCCCTGCTTTCCCCTCACCTTACGACACCACCACATTGTGTGTTTACACAAGCTTTCCGGGAGATACAGGATA
>JAWOGX010000242.1:0-4782 GCA_046496455.1 Bacteroidales bacterium
GGTTCCATCGGCGAGATGTCGAAGCCGATACGAATCCTGTCCAGTCATGTGATCCCTGTCTCTCTTGACACTGCAGTGGCAAGTATTACAGGCACCTCGGGGTATCTTCTCTTTAGCTTGTAGCAGAGGATAAAGCCGCTGTCATGCGAAGCGCACCTTCTGCATCATGTTGATCTGTGAATAGCCGGAAGGTCTTTGCAACCGCGGATCATCATTGGTGATCACCACATCCATGCTGTCCTGCCTCTGTACATAGAATGGCCTCAGATACTCCTCCGGGCCGTGGCTCCCCATCCTGAGGTCGCCGTAATCATATGAAGATATGCTGGTGAGGATTGCCCATTTCTTCCAGCCCACATTCACATCGAAATGGGCTGTGGCCTCGCTGTTGGCAGACGAGTACCGCATCACCCCTTTTCCGGTAATCACCTCTTTGCCAGTTTGGGAGAGTTGTGGGGTCAGGGTCTGGAAGCTCATCACCCCACCGATGGCATCACTGCCATAGATTACCGATCCCGGACCGAAGAACACTTCGGTCTGACCGATGGCAAACGGATCGAGGGAAATGACGTTCTGGAGGTTGCCGCTCCTGAAAATGGCCGTATTCATCCTTACACCGTCAACGGTATACAGCAGTCGGTTCGTGGCAAATCCCCGGATCATGGGGCTTCCACCCCCCTGCTGACTCTTCTGGATGAAGACCTTGCCCGAGAGCCCCAGCAGATCTGCGGCAGTTTGTGGATTCTGTGCTGCTACATCCCGGGCTGTTATGGAGACAATCTTGCTGGGAATGTCGCGGGAAGACTGGTTCCAGCGCGTTGCCGAAATCACCAGTTTGTCGAGGCTGATGGTTACGGGCATTAATCCGAGGGCAAACCCCATTTGCTGGATGTCATCAAAGCTGAGAATCAGCGTGCTATACCCTACACTCCGGATCTCGATCCGCTTTGCCCCGTTCATCCCGGTTATGTTTGCCTGCCCTTTTGCATTGGTGGTGGCGAATGACCTTGGCTTCTCGCTCATGAGGGTTACCAGCTCAAGGGGTTCGCCGGTTTGCATATTGGAAATGGTTACGGTCTGCCCGATGGTTTGCATCAAGGGCAGGAACATGAACCATAGTATAATGGATGGTTTCATTTTATTTTGAAAATATTGATATTCAATGTAATATAAAACTATTGGATATCATTCATTTTGTCTTGCAGATCAAGTCTTACTTGTGTTATTCAATGGATTGATTTGCTGCGGCAGAATGAGATCATACCATATTGGTCATATTGGAGAATCAGGAACTTGTTTGATTCTCAATGAGACAAATACAAAATCTACAGGAAATCCTGATGCAATGAACACACAGGAGGAGGTTTCTGAACCTCCATAGCGGGAGGTCGGTATGCTTGATGATGATGGGATAAGAGCTTGTTTTTCTGCATGAATGCAGTAAGATGGAACGATGGAAGCTCTTCGCAGAACAGTGTTGAGCAGAAGAGATTGAGTCGTTGCATTTTCTCTTTTGTCTGGTCACTGTTTCCGAAAACTGAAGCAACAATTTTTCGCAGTTCACGGTTCAGTGTTGTCTCTTCATAGTCCCACCAACACCGGTAATGGATGGAGTCTGCATCTTCAATGACCTCCACAATGTCATACATCTCACCCTGGTATTCAAACTCACGGGAATGGATCCAGCGCAGGGATGATTTTGCTTCAGGATGGCTGAACGAGAGGAGCACAAGCTCTTCCTTATCGATCCCTTCAATGATCCTCCATTTAATAGTTCTTTTTACCTTTTTTTTCTGCACTTCAAGCCATGACCAGGTTCCGTAGAAAGGAGCGATCAAAGTCAGCAGGAGCAGTATGACGGCGATTTTTTTCAAACAAAGTCAACCTTGCAATGTTATAAGGTTGAATGCAAAAGTAAAACTTTCTGTCGTAGTTTTTCCCGACAACCTGTCAACACACTTTCAAACATCGTATATTTGGAATGTAAAACCATAAAAACCATCTGTATGAAAAAGATCTACCCTTTACTGTTTGTGCTGCTTGCCGGGCTTGCATTTTTCAACTGCAAAGAAGAGGAGCCGCCGTTGACTCCCTATGAATTGCTTACCTTGCATGTATGGGTCTCTGACAGCCTGCTGGCCAATGGGGCAGATGCTGGCGGCCCGGGACAGATGCTTGAAAAATTTAATGGGGAAGCAGAATTCAGGACAGACGGCACCGGCACTTTCGGGCAGTATACCGGCACCTGGACACTCTCCACGGACAACTCCGAGATCACCATCGTTACTCCCGAACTTCCTATGCCGGTGGTTGCACTCATCGCTGAGCTCACAAAGACATCCCTGAAAATCACCACAGGTTTTCCTGACATCGCAAATCCGGGAGAGACGATTGCCATCCGAATGACTTTCAAAGCGAAATGAGCCGGATCAGACTCTTTCTGAAGCTGTTTTCAGGGTTTCTGATCATGATCATTGCAGGAACCAATCTGTCCGGACAACACCCGGACCAGAAACAGCCTGCAGTCGTCACCGGCAGGGTTTGGGACGGTGTCAGTCTTGAGCCTTTGCCCGGTGCAACGGTGATTTACGGAAAGAATAAGGGCACTGTGACCGATGCAGCAGGGCGCTACAGAATTCACGCAGATACCGGCAACCTGCTGATCACTTTCCATTACGTGGGCTACGAGCTGGTGACAAAATTTCTCCATCTTAAATCCGGGGCAAATATTGAAATGAATATACCAATGCTCCCCCAGGCCCGGGAGATGGACAAGGTAGTGGTCAGTGCAGGCAGAATGGAGCAGCGTCTGTCTGAACTCACCGTCTCAATGAGTGTGATACGCGCCGAATCGATTGAATCCGCCCATATTTCCGATGCGCAGGAGCTGATGAACCGCACAGCGGGGGTGGAGGTGCTGGATGGACAGGCATCCATCCGCGGAGGGAGCGGCTTCAGCTATGGGGCCGGAAGCCGGGTTATGGTGCTCGTGGATGGATTGCCAATGCTCTCGGCCGATGCCGGACATATCCGCTGGTCTGCTATGCCATTCGAGAACCTCTCGCAGGTGGAAGTGATCAAAGGGGCATCCTCTGTGCTCTATGGGTCATCTGCCCTCAACGGCATCGTCCATTTCAGGACAGCAGATGCCACAAGTGAAGGGGTGACAAAGTTTTATGGTGAAACAGGCATATTTGGGCAACCCAGGAGGGACGAATGGATCTGGTGGGATACTCCACCGGTTTATTCCAGTGCCTCTTTCTCGCACCTTAAGAAATATGGCAGGACCGATGTCGCTGCAGGGGCCTTCTTCCTGTATGACAATGGCTATCGGAAATACAATGAAAATCATCTTGGGAGGATGAACTTCAGGCTCAGGCACGATTGTGCGAAAGTGAAAGGGCTTCGCTATGGTGTATCTGCATTCGGGATGTACGGCCAGAAAACAGATTTCGTGCTCTGGGAAAATGGAGTAACAGGGGCGCTAATCCAGGATACCTCTACAGCGCAAATGCTTCACGGTACGAGCATTGCCATCGACCCGACAGTGAGCTACAAACCGAATGAGCGCTCATCCCACGATTTCCGGTCGAGGATTCTTTTTACAAAGAACGATTTTCCGGAAGGGGGCAACAACAACAGCGAGGCGCTTTCCCAATATGCCGAGTACCAGTACAGGCTCAGCGCCACACGCATCCTGGGTATCAATGCTGGTGCGATGATGTATCGAAGTGCCATTATGTCACCTTTTTATGGCAACCACAACGCTTTCAATGCAGCTCTTTTTACCCAGGCCGACATCATCCCTACCAGTCGCTTAAAAATGGTGGCAGGTGTGAGGGTTGAGCAAAACGCACTCGATGATGTCAATGACAAGGTTACGCCACTCTTCAGGGCAGGATTGAATTACAGAGCCATGAAAATGACTTTTCTGCGGGCATCCTGGGGGCAGGGGTACCGCTACCCTTCCATTGCCGAGAAGCATGCCGCCACAACACTAGGGGCTGTTAAGATCATCCCCAGCCCGCTGATCCAGCCAGAATCGGGATGGAATACCGAAATCGCTGTGAAGCAGGGGATTTTAGCTGGTCGCCTGGAAGGTTTCATTGACCTGGCCCTGTTTTATACCCAGAACAAAGACCTGATCGAGTACGTATTTTCCACCTGGTGGGATCCTGTTAGCCAAACTGCCGATATCGGTTTTAAAGCACGGAACATTGAATATTCCAGGGTCTACGGTTTCGAGGCAGAGGTTCTCCTGAATACCATCATCCGCGGAGTGAAGTATTTTCTTTCAGGAGGATATGTGTATATGTATCCTGTGGAGTTTAACCCATTTACCAACAAGAACACCGGTAACTACCTGAAATTTCGCAGGCATAATGCGTTCAGCATCAATGGCGGCGCATACTACCGGAAGTTTGAGTTCAACTTTCAGGCTACTGCACGCTCAAAGATTCTCAATATCGATGATGTGTTTCTGAACCCGGCTACCAGGGAGGATATCCTTCCCGGATTCTACGATTACTGGATGGCACACAATGATGCTTTTGTTGTCCTGGATGCTTCCTTCGGTTATCGCCTCACTGAGAAGTTCAGGGTTTCCCTTTCGCTGAAAAACCTTACCAATACCGAGTATATGGGGCGCCCGGGAGATATTCAGCCACACCGGCACCTCAGCCTGAGATTGTCCGGATCCCTTTGATATAATCCGGGGTTCCATAAAAACATTCTCATCACTTTTTTTGCCGGTTATACGATAAAAGGCTCTGGGATTGTGCG
>JAWOGX010000052.1:0-6990 GCA_046496455.1 Bacteroidales bacterium
GTTTTTCATCAGGGCATAGATGCCTGCTGTGTGGGCGAAGGAGTGGTCCCAGGGTAGAATAAGCACTGAAGTGAAATAGGGCGGTATTTCAAAGAGGCCACCCGCCTGTTCCACGTTCACAAAATAGTTTTTATGGGTGAGCAGTATCCCTTTCGGATCTGCCGTGGTTCCGGATGTGTAGCAAATGTTCGCGATGTCATCTTCCTGTACTTCACTGCTGATCCTTTCCAATAATCCCGGATGATCAACTGCAAATTTTTCACCCAATTCCAGCACTTTCTCCCGGTTGACAATCCTGCTGTCCTGCTGGGCTGTTTCATCGAGCAGGATAATATGCCTTACCCCGGGGATCCGATCATCAAGGGAAATGACCTTATGGGCATGCCTGCCTGAAACGATCACCATGACTGATTCGGAGTGGTTGATTCTGAATGCAAGATCTTCCGGTTCGTCTACCCTGACAGATACCGGGACATTTATCCCGCCTGCAGATACCACGGCAAGTTCAGCCATCACCCAATCATTGCGCCCTTCGGATATCAGCGTTACCTTATCTGTTTTTTGCAGTCCAAGCGCAAGCAATCCGTTGGCAAACTGTTTAACGAGCACATCCATTCCGCGGTAGCTGAGAGGCTCGTATCCTTGTTTCCCATACTGATACATAAGAGGGTTATCCCCGAATAATTCGACACTGTTGCGAAACAATGCAGGAATGGTTTTCATTGGCAAAAGATTTTTTGAGAAGTAAAGATAAGGAGAATGATAGAAAAAAAATGGCTGTTGTGCAGAGGGTTAATTCTGCCTGATCACTACTTCTTCGAACCATGCCTTGAACTGGGCAGAAGGTTGTCTTGCCCCATAGGTATCAAAAGAGCCATCCGGGGCTATCAGGATAAAGAAGGGGTAGGATTTGATCTGGTACCGGTCGGTCAATTCGAAATCGTTGTCGAAATGGAGGATTGGCCAGGGGAATTCCTGCTGCTGAAGTGTTTTCCAGAGTTTTGCCGTATCGGGATCAAGGCTTACACCCACCACCTCCAGCTTTTCCTGGAGTGATGGATAGATGGATTCGAGGTAACGGAATTCTGCCAGGCAAGGTATGCAATTGCTCATGTAGAAAGCCACATACACATATTTTCCACGGTAGTCGCTGATGCTGTGCTTTCTGCCGTTTTGGTCCGGCAGGCTGAAATCAGGTGCCATAATCCCTTTGTTGAACCGGGTGTTCAGATAGATCAGATTGGAAGCAATCATCCTGTGTTCTTTGAATTTGCTGGCTGCAGCAACATAATTCAGCATCTTCAAGATATTGCCGTCATTGAAATCACGGTTGTGGTATATCTCTCCAAGCCCTTTCAGGATGACCATTTCCCTGAGTTGTTCATTTCTGAGTACAGTGTCTCTTCCAACCAGTTCTGTCAATGCGAAGAAACTGCCACCCTGATTGACGACTTCCACAAGTTCCCTGTACGTGTAGTGTTTGAGTCTGGTAGTAAGATAGTTGCTGAAAAGCTGGTTGAAAAATTCCATGAAATCGGGATGGGCATACCCAATGTCCTGGTCTTTCAGCCAAATCTCATAAGCCTGGTCAACGGTGATCTTGTATCCGGAAAGTTTCAGCGATGCGATTTTGTAGTCTACCATCTGCCTTAGCCAGGGGTGGGCGAGGGTCCCGAACTGCAGAAAGAAAGTGTCGATAAAGGCATCGATAATCTTTGGTTTTCGCAGGTAAAGATCCATGTAATGGGTTGAGAGGAATTGATTATAGGATAAATCAATTTCTGCAGCAAGGGCATTGATGTCATCGGAAGCCGCATTCAGGATGGTATACCTGAGTGGTTCACGCTGCAGGAAAGGATTTCTGGTCTCGAAAAAAGCAAGCGGGGGATAGGGCTCGAATTGCAACTCATAAGCTCCGCCAGGTTCCAGCACAATTTCTGCACGCATATTTCCGATGGCGATGAATGCGTAAATAGTTGCCTGAAGTTCGGCAATCATGTTGAAATGCCCTTGATCGTCGATGGTGGCCGAAGCCAGTTTCTTTTCGATAAAGGTGATCTGATCGGACCAGGTGAGCAACCTGATCTGATAACCACTGGCACCCTGGATGGATCCCTTTATGGTGGTGAACCCCCTGCCATACAGGGCAAGGGCAATGATTGCAAAACTCAGTATCAGGAAAAATCTTTTAATCACGATCCCATAACGTATGATCCGACTTGATTATTTTGAAAGCCTGACTACCCCTTCCAGGCTTCGGGGGATAAACCGGTCAGGGTTTCCTCCGTGCTTCAGGATGTCACGTACTATAGAAGAGTTCAGTGCGGTGAATTCCGGAAGCGAAAGGAGAAAAACCGTGTCGACCCCGGGAAAAATCATTTTGTTGATCTGGCCGATGCTTCTCTCAAACTCAAAGTCGGCAGAGGTGCGAAGCCCCCTTATGATAAAACCTGCCCCTTTTTCCTGACAAAAATCCACAGTGAGTCCATTGTAGGTTTCAACCGTGATTTTTGGCTGATCATGAAAAGCTTTTCTCAGCCACTCCACCCTCTCGTCCAAAGAAAACATGGATTGTTTTTCGGCATTCTCACCGATACCGATGATAATCCTGTCGAAAAGCTGAGCAGCCCTGAGGATGACATTCTCGTGCCCACGTGTGATGGGGTCAAATGAACCCGGAAAAACTGCGATTTTTTCCATAGAACCAGATTTCTGTTGCCGCAAATGTACGATATTATCTCAACTGTCCCCGGGTCAGGAAGCATGTTTTAAGTTTCCCTGAATTCGTGTTCTCAGCCCCGGCAACGATAACTGTGTGGTTTTTGTCAGTATTGCGGAATGCCGTTTTATAGTAACATTTTTCCTAATTTTACCGTCCCTCGTTGAGGGGTATTCCGAAAACCCTGATCTAATGTTTTCATCAAAATAAAACAAAAATAAAATACCATGCGCAGGAAATTCTTTCTGATTTGTTTTCTTTCAGTGCTCCTCTCATTGGCACTGACCACAAAGGCACAGTACGACGAGTCGGGTAATCTTATTCATATCACTGAGGAAAATTCAAATCCCCTGGTGTACAGATTGCCCAATGGCCTTACCGTAATCCTCCATTCAGACCCCAGTCAGCCCCAGGTTACCGGGATGGTAGTGGTGCGTACGGGTGGCAAGAACGATTTGCCCGAAGCGACCGGAATGGCCCACTACATGGAGCATATGCTCTTCAAAGGGACAACCAAGATCGGGACGACCGACTGGGGAAGGGAATCGGTGCATATCAGCCGGATTTTTGAACTTTACGACAGCCTTGCTCTTGCAAAGGATCCACAGGAGAAGGAAAGGATTCAGCAAAGAATCAACGAGGAATCGGTTGCAGCAAACCAGTACGCCATCCCCAATGAACTTGACCGGATTCTGAAGGAGATGGGGTCAACGGGAATCAATGCCGGTACCGGTCCGGACTACACCGTCTTTTACAATATTTTTCCACCGCACCAGATGGATCGCTGGCTTGAGGTTTACAGCCACAGATTTGTTTCCCCGGTGTTCCGCTCATTCCAGGCTGAGCTGGAAGTGGTCTATGAAGAGAAGAATATGTATGCAGATATGTTCTTCATGCAGTTGTTCGAAGAATTTAACCGCAATTTCTATAAGGTTCATCCATATGGCCAGCAGCCCCTCATTGGTACCATGGATCATCTTAAAAACCCTTCTCTCACCAAAATGAGGGAGTTTTATGAAAGGTGGTATGTTGCGAACAACATGGCATTGATCCTCACCGGTGATTTCGAACTGGAGTCAGTACTTCCTGTCATTCAGGATAAATTTGGTCAGCTTCCTTCAGCCCCCTTGCCCAAATTGCCCACCTGGGTTGAAGCTCCGTTCGATGGACGTGAACTGGTGGAAAAGAAAATGTCTCCGGTCAAAATTGGCTTGCTGGGATTCCGGATTCCGGAAAACGGGCATCGTGACAAGCTTACGCTCGAAGTGATGTCACAAATCCTTTCAAACGGCAATGCCACCGGTTTGCTCGATAAACTGAAGCTCGACAACCAGCTCCTTGAGGCAGCGTGTCAGAATGTTCATTACAATGATTACGGCACAGGGCTGATCATCTTCGTTCCAAAAATTGCAGGGCAGTCACTCGAAGATGCTGAGAATCTCATTCTTGCAGAGCTTGCAAAGCTGAGAAATGGCGAGTTCAGTGACACCTTGCTGGAAGCCATTAAACTGAATATGTACAGAGAGAAGATGATGGCGTTGGAATCCTCCACCAGCCTGGCATACGCCTTTATGGAAGTGTACACCTCCAAAGGGGATTACAACGAGGTTTGGACGGAGCCGATGAGGGTGCGCGAAATTACCAGGGATGAGATCATCAGGGTGGCTAATGAGTATTACGGCGAAAACTTTCTCGCATTTCATTCAAAAATGGGGTTGCCCAAGAAGGATAAAATCGAGAAGCCTGGTTATGAACCTGTGGTAAAGAAAGACGATGCCACCTCTGACTATTACACGATGATTGGTGAAATGCCAGGGCACCCCCCTGTTTATCAGTTTGTTGATTTTGAAAATGATATCCAGCGTTATGAAACTGATATGGGGTACAAGTTTTACCGTGTAGCCAATCCGCATAACGATGTTTATACACTTACCATGAAGTATGGTATTGGAGAAGGGAAGATGCCCATCCTGAAATATGTGAGCCAGATGATGAACCTGGCAGGTGCAGGAGAATTGAGTGTTGAAGATTTCAGGATGCAGATGGCCATGTTGGGATGCACTTACGATATTGGCAGCAACGACAGTTACCTGATTATTTCGATGTCCGGGCTGGAGGAGAACCTCCCGAAAGCACTTGGCCTGATGAATACACTGGTCCAGAACCCGGTGCTTGACCAGAAGAAACTGAGCATCCTGCGTTCTGCCGAAAGGGTAAACAGGAAGCTTGAACGCTCTGAGCCCGACATGATCGCTGATGCTCTGGTGGAGTATGTGTTGTACGGCCAGCAGTCCAGGTACCTGAACAGACTTACCATGAAGCAGATCAAAAACCTCAGGGCAGACTCCCTGGTTGCTGCCTTCCAGCAGGCAACCCAGTACATGCCTGAAATCCACTATGTCGGAACAAAATCCCTGGATGAGATCAACATGTTGTTCAGTCGGGTCTACAGGCTGCCGGGTGATGTTAAACCTTCCACCTCACCTTTTTACAGGGCGCCAAAGCTGTTCCTCGAAAATGGTGTCTATGTCACCCATAAAAAGAGGGCGCTGCAAAGTAAAATCTTTTTCCACGCTACACTCGAAGAATTTGATCCACAGAAAGCTGCTCTGTATACTGCCTTCAATACCTATTTTGGCGGTGATTTCTCGGGCATTGTATTGCAGGAGATCCGGGAATACAGGTCCATGGCATACAGTGCCGGTGCAGGGCTTGTCCAGCCACCGGTAAAAGGTCAAAGAATGATATTCTCTGGCTATATCGGCACTCAATCAGACAAAACCAATGAGGCAGTGGATGTGTTTGTTGACCTGGTGCGCAGGATGCCGCAAAAGCCTGAACGGATCGGCATGATCAAAAGGTATGTTATTTCCGCTGCAGTAACCCAGCGCCCCGGGTTCCGGCGACTGTCGGAGTCCTATGTAAACTGGACCTATAAAGGTTTTGAGAAGGATCCGACAGCATTGATGCTCGAAAATATCCGCCATTTGGAACCCAATGATGTTTTTGATTATCAGAAGATGAACCTGAACGTTACCCCTTTAACCATCATCATGGCAGGCAATGCCAAACAAATTGACACAAAAGCCCTGGCCAGGTACGGGAAGGTGACCATCGTTAAGGAGAAAACACTGTTTTCAAAGTAAATTCTCATCAAATCAATAAGATAAGCTGAATGCCGGAATTTTTTTTCCGGCATTCTTCCGTTTTTTACCTCCCGATGCATATATATCCCTGAAAATCTTCCGGCATGTGCCGGAGATAAAGAGAGGAGGAGATATGATGAAGAAGGAGAGACGATTGTGTGAGGTAGCCAGACGGCATCCTTACAATGACTTGGCAGCATTCGATGAAGATTTGCTGATTCTTGATGAAGGGGATGACCAGCGGTCATTGCTTAGAAAAATGCACAGGGTGCGCAGGATGAAATCCCATTCGCAGTTCCTCGTTGTGCTGGTAGGATTGTTAACCGGGGTGTTGTTTGCCGGAGCGCGTGAAGGGGTTGCACAGGTCGCTGGCAACCCCTTTGCAGCACCTTTTCAATATCTCGGCCAGAAACATTTTCCGTCCGGGATACTTCACAACAGGAGCCCTTACTACACCTACTGTTTTTCTTATGATACGGTATCGATGATGCAGGTTATGGACACTGCATGGAAGGCCAATCCGTATTCCTTCTGGGGTGGGCATATTTCAACCAGGAGGGCAACATTTCTGAATTTATACAGGGATATGCTTTTTGCCCAGATTCATGATTCCGTGATTGTGAACCCTGTTGACTACGCTGACGGGTGTGATTTAGCAAGACAACTGTACGATGTGCCGTTAAGCCTGATGGCGATCAGCTTCCACAGGATGCATGAAGATGCCATTGTCAGCGGTAAGGTTATGTTTGATACAACAGCGGGTGCCTTTTCTCCGATGCCTGATACGCTATGGCTTCCGGATACCCTGATCACACCGGATACCATGATGATAGCGAATCCGCAACATTATCTTGTTTTCCCCAACCCCGATAGCCTGCTGTCGCTGGCTTTTACCGAGCACCAGTTGTATGGAGCCATCACGCCTGAAGAGGAGCATTTTACGGATAATCTCGCCATTACCCTTCGTTACGGGCTCCCTTCAGGTATTTTTATTTCAAACCGGGGCGTTTTACCTCAGGTACTGATCGATTTCGATGACGGAAGCGGATATCGTACTGTTTCCTGGGACACACCAGTTGATGTGTCATACCAGTTTCCGACGTCATCAAATATCGCCGAAATCAG
>JAWOGX010000113.1:0-5261 GCA_046496455.1 Bacteroidales bacterium
GCCTTCTTTCTCAGAATCCTCGTGCACTGAAACAGGTTGTCATTGAATTGCGCGACGACAATCATTTCCCTCCCCATCATGCCAACACCCTGCGGAAAAGGTATTTTATGTCCCCGCGCTGGTATGCTTTTATTGTAAAGTCGGCCATTGGGTCCCCTATCCCCGCTGCGGAGCGAAAAAACAGCATTCGACGCTACGGGTTGGCCTTGCTTGAACGACTTTGCAACATCGATTACTTCAACAGCATTTATGCCCCTGATGAAGAAACGGTCCTGAAAAATGAGGAGCGGACCTATAATATCCGGAACAGGAGTGTGCAGGGCTTTCTCCCGGTTCTTTACAACCGCGAAGAGGAAGTTCGGGAGGCTTTTTTAAGGGATACCACCCGGCTTGGCTCTGTCGCCGCCCGGTTACGCAGTCTCAAAAAGGCCGGGGAACCCCGTTCTGTCAATAAAAATCATGTAGAATTCATCCACAGGATGATAAGCAGGTGCAATGATGAAGGAATCCATATTGTGTTCTTTCTGCACCCGAAACTTGATCCCATGTACCTGGAAGGGACTATTGCGCTGTCGCATTATATTCCTGAAAATCATCTTATAGATATTTCTGACCCGGAAAGTCATCCTGAGTTGTATCTTGTAAAAAATTCATTGAATAACAACCATTTTAATAGCAGGGGTACACAGATATTGAGTAATTTGGCTGCCCGGAAGTTTATGGAGGTCCATCAGGGATGGCTTCAGGCACAGGCAACCGTGAGATAGTAACAAATATCAGGATATTAATAAAAAATAAGGGTATTTATGAGGACTTTAATGGCTTTTGTTATGGCTTTGACGCTTTTAAGCTGCGGGCAGCGTAACGGACAGGAAGGTGCTGCAAATGAAGACAAGACTGCTGCTGATGAACAGGGATTCACCATGGATGAAAGGGTCCTGATCGACCAGGTCTCAGATCTTGACTGCCGTTTATATACTTTGTATGCCCAGGCATTCGGAGAGCCTGAATCCCCAGAAGTGGTGGCAGAGATTAAGAGTCTGAGGGAAGAGAAACGGGTGCTGATCGGTAAGATCATGGAGATGAACAGCGATTCACTGCACCTGACTGCTGTAAGGGATGAACTCAAGAGGCTCAGCGATTTGGATGATTATTGTCCTGAATTGAAAAAGTTTGATACCAGTGAATCAAAAGGGGATAAGGATGGTGTGCCGGTCAAGTCCCTTCAGATCAGTGATGATGCAGCCAAGCTTGCCCGGATGAATTGCAGGATCTTGCAGGCACATCTTAAATTGGAAGAAAACCAGGCGGATGCAGAGGCAAAGAAGCACCTCAGTCAATTGTTGCAGAGCAAAAGGATTTTCCTTAATCAGCTTATGTTGATGTATGGTCATGATATCCTTCGGGATGAAAGCTTCAGAGCGATGGTGATGGATGTGCAGGACCAGGAATGCCAGTATCGTACTGAGCTGAAAAAGCATAACAGGATGACCCCGTTTATCCCATAACGATTGATTGTCCATGAGAATCGCCATCTTAGCCGATCCGGTTGACAGCCAGTCTGCCGGGGTTCATACCTTTACCCGGGAGATGATTGCCGGTTTGCTGCGCCACGATAAAAAGAACAGTTATTACCTGTTCCGGAGGCGGAAGACGCCTGCTTTCGGGGGAGCCAGGTCAGTGGCCATTCCGAAGCTGGGATGGACCCTCTTTTTTCCGGTCATCAGGCTTTTCTACATCTTTGGCCGCCTGGCCAAACGGTTCAGGATTGACCTGGTGATCGAACCCGCCCACTTCGGGCCGTTTCTCATGCCGAAACGGGTGAAGAGGGTCACTGTAATCCATGACCTCACCCCGCTGAAGTTCCCTGAACACCACCGCTTCCACAGCCAGCTGCTGCAAAGTATCTTCCTTCGGCGAATTATGAAAAAGGCTGACCTTATCATCACCAACTCCGAGAACTCCAGGCAGGACATCATCCGTTATTTCCCGTTCACAGAAGACAAAGTGGAGAAAATCTACCTGGGAAACGATCCCTCTTTCCGCCCTGATATCCGCCCCGAAGTGCTTGTGCAGTACGGCATTGTACACCCCTACTTCCTCTTTGTCAGCACCATTGAGCCCCGGAAAAACCTGTCACTCCTTCTTAATGCCTACCATCGTTACCGGATGAACCAGCGTGAACCCGTCAGCCTGGTGATCGTGGGAGCCCGTGGCTGGAAATGCAGGCGTTTTTTCCGTGAGATCGATAATCACCCTTTCCGCGATGAGATCATCCTTCCGGGGTATGTGCCCAGGGAGGACCTGCCGGCGCTCTACTCCCAGGCGCTCGCTTTCGTCTATCCATCCCTCTATGAGGGATTTGGGCTGCCGGTTCTGGAGGCCATGGCATGTGGTGCTGCCTGCCTGGTGAGCAACGCGTCATCACTGCCGGAGGTGGCGGGCCGTGCCACCCTGATGTTCAACCCCTTTGATGTCTCTGACCTTACCGAGCAGATGGAGACCGTTGCCAACGACCCGGAACTCCGCACCCGACTCTCTGAACTTGCGATTGCACAGGCCGAAAAGTTCTCATGGGACCATTTCGCCGTTGAGTTCCTGGATATCCTCAGGCGACATAAAATGATCTGATGAACAGCAAAGGCTATCGCGTACTCTTTATCCTGGAGCATTTTTTCCCTTATCTCGGCGGGGTTGAGCAGCTCTTTGGGCAACTCACAAAAGCCCTGGCCGGAAGAGGGGTGGAAGTGACCGTGCTCACCACAAGGCACGACCCAACCTTACCCGTGGAGGAGATGCTTGAAGGGGTCCGGATCCGGCGCATAAGAGCCGGGAACAGGTATCTCTTCACATTGCTTGCCCTCCCCCTTGCCATCAGGTATGCGATCAGGGCAAGGGTAGTGTTCACTTCCACCTACAACGCTGCTGTGCCGGCGTTCATCGCTGCTGCCCTCGCACGGAAGCCTGTCATCATCACGGTACACGAAGTCTGGGGCCACCTCTGGTTCCGTTTTCCATGGCTTGGGAAGGCCCCGGCTGCTTTGCATTTCCTCTTCGAGAAGCTGGTCATCAGCCTCCCTTTCCGCCGGATGGTGGCTGTTTCCGACTTTACAAGGGCGACATTGCTTCATCGCGGCATCACGCCTGAAAAGGTGGAGATGGTGCATAACGGGTTGGATTATAACCGGATAGACCAGTACCGGCAGCCCCGTCCTGAAGGGTTCAGCCCATCCCCGGAAAAGTTTATCTATTACGGACGGCTGGGACATTCCAAAGGCCTCGATCTGATTGTGAAGGGCGGAGCACGTTATCTGCAGAAAAACCCGGGAGCGGTCATAGAACTGGTGGTGCCGGAGGTACCCCGGAGGTTCAGACGGCGCCTTGAAAAAGAGGTGGCCAGCACCCCGTGCAGGGATCGGATACTGATCACAGCGAGTCTGCCTGAAGCGGAACTTTTTCGCAGGTTGCAGGATGCCACCGCGGTGCTGATCCCAAGCCGCAGCGAAGGGTTCTGTTATGTCGCGGCAGAGTGTGCGGCACTCGGTGTGCCGGTGATCAGCAGCGGCCAGGGTGCTCTCACGGAAACAGCAGGCGGGAAAGTGGTGACCCTCAGTAGTCTGACCCCCGATGGGCTTTGTGAGGCCATGGAGAAAGCCTGTGCAGGGGAATTCAAGGATGTGCCCGTCAGGCGTTTTCCATTGGAGGATCAGGTTCAGCAATACCTTGACCTGCTTGATCTTTAGCCGGCCTTCCGAGTCTTTCGATCTCCAGCTTCATCAGGGCTATCTCCTGGGCAAGCACTTTGCTCCGTTCCGAAAGCCTGGATATGATCATCGAAAACTGGATCAGGATCAGGATCACACCCACAAGGATGAGCATAAAGAGTGCTGCCGGCGCGTAGGCAATCCCAAGAAGGTCGGCGAGCTTCTCCAGCCCCTGCCGCCACGCCGAAAAAATCAGAAACACAATACTGATACCCAGCCACAACAGCGAATACTCCTCCTTCAACCGCTGCTTCCGGATGACCCTTAAAATGTAACCTATCAGCAATAAGCTGAATACGATCGCAATGATCTGAAATACTTCCATAGCGCGAAGATACAAAGGCAAAAGTTTAAAGGCAAAAGTTTAAAGGCAAAAGTTTAAAGTCAACCTATTTCAGGCAAGGTCAACCATTAACCATTAACCATTAACAATTAACCATTAATCTTTAGCCGCTGCCATCATCATCGAGAGCAACACCTTGAGCATATAATAAGGCCCTTTGCGAAGCGGTATGGAGGATGCGCCGCCCTGGCGTTCGAACATCTGTGAGAAGGTTTCCTGTATCCTGAACCCTCTGCGCCCCAGGGTGATGATCATTTCCGGTTCGGGATAATCGACCGGGTAGTTTTCTGCAAGATAGGCCAGTGTTTTCCTGTTGTAGGCCCTGAAACCTGAGGTGTGGTCGGTGATTCTCTGCCTGGTAAGGATGTAACTGGTTGCCTGGAATATTCTGATACCCATCCTGCGCAGGTTGGTGCTTCTGAACCCGGCACTGTCGCGGATGTTGAAACGGCTCCCGATGGCCACATCGGTTTCGCCGGATGCCACCATGTGTACCAATTGTCCGATATCAGCGGTGTTGTGCTGACCATCACCATCGAACTGCACGGCGACATCGTAGTCCCGGGCAACGGCATACCGAAAGCCGGTCTGCACGCAGCCCCCGATCCCCAGATTGCATGGAAGGTGGATCACCGTGGCAAGCCCCGAATCCTCCGCCAGCCTCCCCGAAGCATCGGTTGACGCATCGTTGACCACCAGCAGGTCATAACCGGGGCAGGTTTCATGCAGGTCACGAAGCACCTCGGGCAGGGAATCCGCTTCATTGTAAACCGGTATGATTACAAGTACCCTCATAGCGAGATCGAGCGCTGACTGCAGTATTTCTGCAACACCTCCGCTGAGGGGGGGTATTTCCGGTCTGCCGCCTTCTGCAGGTCGCTGCAGGCTTCGGCCCGTTTGCCAAGGTTGAGGTAGGCCACGCCCCGGTAGTGGTATGATGCAGCATGATTGGGATAGTAGGTCAGAAGGGTGTTGAAGTACTGTATGGCATCACCCAGCTGGTCGGTGTTCATCTTTACGCTGGCCATGTTGAAGAGGGCATCCTGGTTGGTGGGCTCCTCCTTCAGCACGATCTCAAGGTCTTTCTCCGCCGATTTATAGTCACCGAGATACACGAATGTCACTGCCCGGTGAAAATAGACAATGGTTTCAGC
>JAWOGX010000281.1:0-2982 GCA_046496455.1 Bacteroidales bacterium
ACGCGGATCAATCCGATAAAGCAATGGACTGGATTGAAAAGGGATTTGAGATGCACGACCCGAAGATGATGTATATAGCCTCACCTGCGCGATATTTTGAACCATTGTACGGGAATCCGAGGTTCATTGCCATCTGTGAGAAAATGAACCTTACGATTCCAAAATAAATAAGGGTGTAAAGTATGACCGGATTACAACAGACAATGATCCTGATTTGGGGGGAAATGGATGACATGGTTTCATTTGTAATGGGAACATCATCAGGTGTTGGCAGGTTCGTTGCATGCAACAAACCCACACATCAATTTATTGGTTTATCCGTAAGCTGAAAAGTAAATCTGCTTCCTTTCATTATATCCTCATGTGAGATATGCCGGCCCGGATAGATCCCGCCTCCCCTGGTTATTGCCCTTATGTATCTGCTTCCAGGTTTACTGCTGACCGAACTTATCAGGAAGTAGTTGCCTCCCGGTAAATAGATCCTTATTTCATCAAACGCCGGAGTTGTTATAATATATTTATCCGTGGCAGGACAGACCGGATAGAATCCCATCATCGAAAACACAAGCCATGCTGACATCTGACCGGCATCTTCATTGCCGCTCAGCCCTCCCGGCCCCGTACCATACTCCTCCCTGATGATCCTGTCAACCTGTTCAGTTGTCCTGTCGGGCCGTCCGGCCATGGTGTACAGAAAAGGTATCTGATGACCCGGTTCGTTCCCGTGCCAGTAATGGCCGTCCTTAAAAAACATGTCGAGTTTGCCGGTGAAAGCTCTATCCCCTCCCATCACGGAAATAAGCCCGGGTATATCGTGAGGCACATACCAGGTGTAATGGAAGGGCGTACCTTCACAAATAAAGTTTGCCTTTGAGAAAGGATCAAACGGTTCTATCCATCTGCCGTCAGCATACCTTCCACGCACATACCCTGTCTGCTCATCAAATACATTGCACCAGTTTTCCGACCTTCTTATGAGCAGATCGTAATCCTCGTCTTTATCTAGTCCATTTGCAACCTGGGCAATTGCATAATCATTAAAGGCATACTCAAGCGTCCTCGACACCTGTTCCCTTCTGTGAAAAGCATCCCATACGCTGTCTTCAAGAGGGATGTAGCCGTAGTTGATGTAGCTCTCAAGTGCCCTTCGTCCCCGGCCGTCAACATACTCCTCTCGTGATGGATGCTCAAAAGCATTTTTTCTCATGTAATGGTATGCTTTCTCTGCATCAAAATCTTTTATGCCCTTGACATAAGCATCTGCTATCATCGCACTTACATGGTCGCCGATCATGGCTGCGGTATAGTTGTTCCATGCCGGGAATATTGGCATCCATCCCCCTTGTTCAGCCTTTAAAATAAGTGACCTGACCATATGAAGTGTCCGCTCTGGCTCAATGATCGTTAAGAGTGGATGAAGTGCCCGGTAAGTATCCCACATTGAGAAATCATCGTAGTAATCGAAGCCTTCTGCTATCCTGGTAAGAGTATCCTGTGCAAATCCGGGATAGGTACCTTCAACATCGCTCACAATCCTGGGAAGCTGAAAGCAATGGTACAAAGCGGTATAGAATTTAACAAGGTTATCAGATGATCCACCTCCGGGCCTTATTTTTCCGAGCGCAATATTCCAGACATCTTCGGTCTCCCTGCGGAGCTCTTCAAAACCCCGGCCAGATAATTCCTTTTCAAGATTGTTACGGGCGGCTTCCGGACTGGTAAAGGATGTTCCGATACTTGCCACCACAACCTTTTCATTACCAAAGCTTATTACCATCTGTTGCTGATCCGTCAGTTGCTCCAGCAGTACAAAAGGTTTATCGAACCTGATAACGAAATGACCGCTGAATCCGGCAGGCTGACCCCATCCCTGATATATACGGTGAACCGGGTTGCGGACAATTATCTCGTTCTGACCGGGGTTGGCTATTATGCTCCCTTCATTTTCATCACTGTTTGCACGGATAAAAAGAAGAGAGCTGTTTTTACCGGGGTAGGTGAAACGCATCATGCCCGACCTGACTGATCCGGTGAGTTCCGCAACAATGTTATAACTGTCGAGGGTAAGCCTGTAATATGCCGGAGTGGCTGTCTCATTCTTATGATTGAAGCGTGAAACAGGTTTCACTGTGAGTGTATCGGATCTTCCTGTTGTGAATGGCATGAGCGTGGCGCTTCCGTAATCCTGTGTACAGCTCCCGCTCATCCAGTGGCTTCCCCGGAAACCGGTTATATGCCGGTCGTTATAGTAATAGGGTGAAACACATTTATCTTCAGTTGTCCTCGTTTCCGGCGTCCATTGGGTCATGCCGAATGGTCTCCCGACAGCAGGAAAGGTCTGTCCCCTCAGTTCCGATCCTGCTTCGCTGTGCTTTTTCGCGCTTTCGGTTGTTGCAGGAGCAGTGCCGATAAGGGTATTGACATATTGAATGGGTGGCTGGGATGTGGCTGCCATAGCGATGATAGCCAGGATGATTGTAAGTGTGTGCTTCATGGTTGCAAGATATGTCATTCAATTGTCATTCTGCGCTTGCACCTTCGCTACCTCCTTCGCTGAAGCTTCGGAGGTCAAAGAAAGCTTCGGTGCACGAAGTCGCGCGTCATTCAGTGGTCGTTAAGGTTCCCAGTCGTCCGTTCTGAACGAGGAAGCTGGCAATCCTTCGACATTGAAAAGATCTCCGATCACAAAGTCTTTGAATGCATATCTCACTGCAACGGGTTCGCTGACAACGGGTGAGAAGAGCGTAATACCTGAATTTGTAATAAAGGCCGTGGCAGGATAGAACCTCTTGCTGGCTCCTGCAACCTCGAAGTTGGAGAGTTGTTTTCCGAATGAAGTAAGCCCGTTTGGTGCATTGTCAAATGTTAGTTTAACCAGACTGCCTTCCACTGTCATCTCTTTAAGCTCAGGGCCTTCGCAGGCAAATCCCTGAATCCCGTAAGTTTTGGCCAGGGCCAGGTATGCTAGTCTGTCACCCGCCG
>JAWOGX010000367.1:0-4397 GCA_046496455.1 Bacteroidales bacterium
AAACCCTGGCATCCTTGTCGTCCTTGTTGCATGACATGATTGTCATCATGAAAACCAAACAAAACAGAAGTTGTGTTCTCATAAAAATAAATTTTGGTAAAAATATGTCTATATGGGCCATCTTAAAAAATATTTTGAGAATTTTTTTGACATTTTTTAAGATGGCCCTCTATTTCGCTTTTTATTGTTGATTTACAGTCAATTTATGCATTGATATAAAACCATCTGCAATGACCCTGGCATAATAGATCCCGGGGCTCATTGCAGGCAACCGCACAGTGATTGATGTCCCGGCATACTCTTCCTGTATTTCCACGACCTTTTTGCCGGTCACATCAGAGATTTCAACCGCGAGCATCTTTGCCGGCAGATTGAGTTCAATCACGAAATGATGATCCGCAGGGTTTGGATACACTTTCCTCACAACTAAAGGTTCTTCATCTTCCTGATTACCGGAAAAATAGCCGAGTAAGGGTACAAATGGAGCAAGCCTGGCATTACAGGTGCTGTTGCATGAATCCATCATGGCGAAAAAGTGATCCCTGTCGATGCTGTCGAGCAGAAGCAACCGTTCGGCAACACAAACACATGACCAGTAGTTTGCGGCATTCTCCAGTGATGTATTGCTGAAATGCGGATAATCCTGCAGGATGTTCAGGGCGTAATCGTAATGCTCGGCCACGCGATACATCTGCGCCATCATGAGCGCATACCTTGCTTCGAGTTCGCCGGCAAAAAAACCGGAAGGATCAACTGTGTTCAATTGCTCCTGAACCCTTGCCGTAATCAGCTCCACATACTCGTTCACGGGCATGCCATCCAGTGCCCTGTTTGGGTCAATGTCCCCCTTCTCAATGGCATTGCTCAATGCACTGCTCAATAACATAAGTGAATAATCTACGGCTGATTTTTCATCTTCATTCAGCAAAAGCGGAGAATTCGCCAGAATATCAGCAAAACATGCAATAGCCAGTGTATCATTTCCAGCGTACCCATCACAGCTTACAAGCCCAGCCGCAATGCTGAGTGCATCCAGCAACAGGTAGTTGTTAAAACGACCAGCACTGATCACGGATGTACCGGAAAGCACCTGAAGGGGTTTGACGATGTGATCATTATCCATTACAGCACTGTTGCAGGTTGTTTGCAGGGGAGAGACCTGAATATTGGCAATGATTCCGACCTGGCAAATCGCCTGGGTCAATGGATGGGTCAGATAAATGTTGACCGGCAGCAAATTCCCGATCCAGGGCATATGATTACCTGAGAAAATCAGGGTTTTTATCGTGTTGGTTGCGAGTGTATAATATTGATTGGGCAACACTTCGCCGATCACGTAAAACTGGTTGCCCGAGAATTTCGCAAACCCATTTTCAAGATTGATCACCAATGCCTTGTCCAGCAGAATTCCAATATAGTTATCAGAGATCTGGTTTCTGGAAATACCGGATAAATCCAACTGTGCGAGGGGTCCTCCAAGTATTCCGGCATATATGTTATCCGAGAAATAGGAACATTGTGCCTGCAACATGGCATGATGTATCTCGACACCAATAAAGTTGGAAGAAAGATGGCTGTTCCTCACGAGTATCGAAGCACTCAGCTGGCCGTCAAAAACGATTCCTGCATGTCCATTGTGCATGATGTGGGAATCCTCCACCATCGACTTGCCGGCCATATTTTCGGCAAACCAGCCGTGCTGGGCATTATGAACCAACCTGCAATCAGTCAGGGCAACCCTCTCATCGGAAGAATACAGCCCGGTGATATTGTTCCTGAAAAGGCAACTATGGAGTTTCAGGTCCGATCCGCCCAATCCAAGCAGTGCTTTCAATCCGACGGAAGCATGAGAGAATGTACAGTTGACGATATTCATTGAAGATTGCCCATAAACCGTTACAGCCCCATAGAAGGTTGAAGTGTCATCGGCACAGAACCATGCATTGCCGGCATTTACAGGTCCGTAAAAATGAAGGTTCACGTTTTCACCAATTGTCACCATTGCATCTTCTATTTCTATCTCCAGATTGTAAGGGAACCACGTTTCGGCAGCTATCACCAGTTTTCGATCTGTATTGGAAACCCCTGCTGCATTCAAACCTGAATGGGCGCCAAGGGAAAAGAAATCACCATGATCTGCTGCAGTCATCTGAGCGTTGTATTTCAGATAACCGCTACCCGACCACGACATCACGGCCTGATCCTTCAGCTCCAATTTGCCGCACATTTCCAGCACTGATTCCTGGCCATCCAGAATAATCTGGGCTCCCGGATGGATGACAAGGGTTGAGCCCTTCTCCATCAATAAACGGCTGTTTGCAGAGATTCTGAGCATACTGCCGGGGAACAGCTCAAGGGTTGTGTTTGGACGGAAAATCACCTGTGCCGTGTTGCCGTTCAGCGGATCCCCAAGGATCATCTCCGCGCCTGTTTGGATTCTGACATAGGTAGGGTCACAGGAATCACCACTCGTAGACAGGTGAAAATTGCTTGCTTGCTGCGTCATGTCATTCCCTCCCGGAAAACCGATCTCCCCATACCGATTGACATACAACGATGCTCCGGCCATCACGTTAAGGCTATAAAGAACAGTATGATGGGGAAGATTGTGATGATTGATGTCGAAATACAAACCCGGTTTCCCGAAGTTATAGGTCGATGCAAGTGCACCGCCATACGATCCGTCATTCCCCTTCAGGTCATACTCCAAAAGGATATGCTCTCTGATCCACTGACGGTTCCAGGGCCCTACTTCCACATGCAGCTGATTTTGCCTCGAGTCGCCCGTTTCATGCCGTTTGGGTGCCCAGTAAGCATCGAAAGAGGTCAACGCCCTTGCATCGAGCAGATACCGGTACTTCAGGTCAGGAAGAAGTCCCAGGCCTTCTACATCCAGGGCACTCACCGATGGAATAAAAGAGAACTCGGATGAAAACACTTCAATCATGCCATCGGCTGCACCTCCAAGTTTCTTGATGCTGTTGTTGAGCCCACCGGGAGCGCAGGTGAGGTTCTGCAGCGCTCCGGATGGATAGGATGATATTCCTGCAGACTGGGCATGGAGGGTTTGAAGCATGCCATTGCCTTCCGCTTTATTGACCATGATGGATGCTTCCAGAAAAGCGCTCGCCAGTGGATTTGTTGCTGTGAAGGCCATCGAAGCAATCCCTAATCCGCTGTTCAGCAGCGAGTGCCAACCGGCCGTGAGGATGATCTTATTCATATTGTGTATGGAAAGATCCCAGTCGTTATGTTCAAAATAGATGGGTTGAGATTCAGCATAGGCCTGGCTGAAAGCTACGGGATATTGCACAATGTTCAGCGGAAACCACTCTGAAATCGTGGTGCTGTTAAATGGAGGTACTAAAATTCTCCATGAATGGGGCATGTCTAAAACCCGACCTGTCCCGAGTAGTCTTTGAGCCGGATCATCAAGCATGAGGGGGTAGGCATTTTCACTGCCACTGATCAGTGCGATGTTCCGGCAGTAATTGGGCAATCCAATGCTATCCAAATATGCATAAAACTTCTGATGCTCCGTCAGAGCTGTCGGGTCAAGATGCTGAATCAGTAATGTCCGGGCCGCCGGGCTGTTAAGCACTCTTGCCCATGATTCCTCCACATCAGGATCGCTGAGATCAACCTCCAGGTCCTTAAACTTAATAATCCATGAGAGTGGCCAGGCCACGCTTTTCCAGGCTGCCGATTCTGATGCCGCCACCTCCACCAGCTTCTGCATCCCCACCGGGATATTGGCCCCACGATGAGGCGCATCAAAAGAAATATACAACTGGGTATTGTGGCAACAGCCGTCCATTTCCATCTGCCTTAACGCATACCTGGCCATAAGTCCGCCAAGGCTTGCGCCCGTTACAATAATCTTCTCCCTGGAGCCCGATTGCAGCAGGTCGGCATTCACCCACTGAATTGCCTTTATGACTGCAAGCACACCCTTTTCAATCGTATCACGGGAGTCCTTAAAATCAACATAAACCAGATCAAAGCCATTGGCAAGCAGGGTGTCAAAAATAACAGGCATCTCACCAAATTCAGGAAAACCCTTATCACTGATGAGCCCATTGACAAAATTCTGATAACTGATATCCCCGTAGTCTTCCAGCGAAGTTTCAAACCCTTCCACAAAAACCACCGGTTTTGTCAACCTACGCAAACTTTTATCGGCATACACCACACTCATCCTCGAATACCCCGGCAAGTTCGGCATTGAGGGTGTGCACAAAAAAGGGAGATCATCAGTATAAATCACAGTATCAGGCCCAACAGTGTTTGTGACAACTTTAACGGTCTGATAAAGGACCATGTCAGGGTCCCATGAAGGAATCCTGATCTTCAGGCTGATTTCGGCGATATTTGATGACATCGGAAACTGGTATGAC
>JAWOGX010000368.1:0-3511 GCA_046496455.1 Bacteroidales bacterium
TACCATTTTCAGTAAATTCCGCAGCACATTGCCTGAAACGGACAACCCCAGAACAGGCAGTTCCCGTTCAATGTAAGTTGCAATCATGTCAAGACGATTCCGGAATGAGGTTTCATCATCCTTTGCCATTAGCATCTCCGGATATCCCCCTCTTAACCATAATTGTTCAAAAGTGTAGAGAGGTTTTACCTCACCGTACAATAAGGGATTAACTTCAAAATAGGAGATCCTGCCTGCCAGACTCTCTGAACTCCCTGTGAGTAGCTCGGGGGATGCCGATCCCAACAGCAGAAACCGCCCATTGCTGCGTTTTTTGTCAATAACCGCCCGGAGGACCGGGAAAAGCTCCTGCATCCGCTGAACCTCATCGATGATTACCAGCATATCTGACCGGTCGTCAAGGTACCGCTCTGGCATACTCAACTTATTCAAATCCTCCGGTGATTCAAGATCCAGGTAAATTGTTGCACGCCCGGATTGGCTCAACAACTGTTTTGCAAGAGTAGTCTTGCCTACCTGTCGTGAACCTACCAGTGCTACCACAGGTATGCTCTCCAACCTTTTTTGAACCTGCGGCATAATGATTCTTTGAAATTCCATTTCTGCATAATTATCCTGCAAATATAACACATAAAATGAAAAAAACGGCATTAAGCATAAAATAAAGCCGTAAAATTAAAGATGAACTATAAAATAACGGTATTAAATTTCGGGTAAGCATGTTTAAGGATGATTCCCCGATCGGATTCGGAGATCTCCTTTTTTCATTTATTTTTGTCCGTGTAACTGATCCATAAATACTGAACTATGACCAAAAAGCTATTTGCAGGAAAAACCCTGGCAATTCTTACCGGTGGCGGTGACACTCCCGCTCTTAACTCCAGCATCGAATCGATCCGTAACCGTGCATCATTGCTCGGATACAAAGTTTACGGCGTCAGGAAGGGGTGGAAAGGGCTCCTGGGCGATGGTGATATCATCGACCTGACCAATATGCCCTACGATGGATGGTACGGCGGAACAGCCCTCCTCTCCAGTCGTACAAACCCTTTCCCGTCAAAGAAAAATCCCGAAAGCCGCGTACCGCAGGTGCTCAGGAACCTCGAACGGTATGGAATAGATGTGCTGGTTTCCATTGGTGGTGACGATACCAACGGTGCCGCCAAAAAACTATTTGAAACAGAAGGCATTCCGGTCATCGGGTTTCCGAAGACCATCGATAATGATCTCAGAACGAGAACGCATCATCATGTCGATGAAAAAGATATCGAGGCAGTCCTTTGCCCCGGATTTCCATCTGCGGCCAAGGCTGTTGCCGAAATGACCGCCAACATTAAAACCACCTCTGAATCGCACCAGCGCATCATGGTTGTGGAGGTGATGGGGCGTGATGCAGGATGGCTCACGGGAACCGCAACCTTTGGGGGCGCCACCATGGCGCTGATCCCGGAAGTGCCCATGACCCGGGAAAAGAAGGAGCTTTTCTTTGAACTCGTGAAAGAGAACTATATGCGCCATCCCAAGAAAGCCCTGATTATCGCGGTTTCCGAAGGGGTCAGGTGGTATAATGAAGTGAAAGAGGAAATGGGTGTGGTCTATGCCTCTTCAGAAACCGATGAGTTCGGGCACCCGAGATTCGGGGGGATCAGCGGCGTGATCGCTTCCGAAATCTATCGCAGGACCGGTATCGAAGCCAGGGCCCAGATCACCGGTTACTATCCGAGGGCCGGTGCCTGCCGCCGCTACGACCGCCGCCTCACCCAAACCCTTGCCGACAAAGTGGTGGAACTGCTTCTCAACAAGGATTATGGCAAAATGCCGGTGATGAGCAAGATCGTCCCCTACCAGGAACTGGAAGAGTTCAATACTACTGAGATTGATATGGGTGATATCGGGAATATGCCTCTCCCGCTCGATTACTACGACATTGACAACTTCCGGTTTTCAAATCTATATTCCGATTTCCTGACAAACATCCTCCAGAGGGTCCGGTTCGTCGATTTCGATACCGATTTCCCGGTGGTGCTGCCTAAGCTCTGATCGGCCCGTTTAAGTTTTTTACTCCAGATAGGTGGTGAGGAATTCGGCAATGTGCATGGATTGGACCCCCTCAATGTTGTCTTTCCATAATTCATCCATGCTGATCACAAGTTTGGGGTGATGATCCTTTATGGCTAAAAGTGGAGCAAACTCCCTGTCTTGCGTCTTTGAGGATTCAATTTTATAGCAAACCTGAATATAGAGTTTTTCATTACCCCGCTCTGCAATGAAGTCTACCTCCCTGGTGTCAAGTTTGCCCACATAAACATTATAACCGGATCTTCGTAATTCCAGATAAACAATATTTTCCAGAAAGCCCGCTATCATTCTGTCCCGGTATCCGGTCCTTGCATAAATCAATGATAGATCTGCCACATAATATTTTTCAAGTGTCTTCAGGATCGCTTTCCCTTTGATATCGTATCTGTTGACTTTATGGAGAATGAATGCCCCCTCCAGTGCATTCAGGTAATTGTATATTGTATTGATATCTGCTCCCCTTTGCTGACTTTTAAAGTAATCAGCAATGCTTTTGGCAGAAACTATATTGCCAATATTGTCAAATATATACCTGACTACTCTCTCGAGCAATTCAACATCACGTATGTTATGTCGTTGCACCGTGTCTCTGAGTATTGCTGATGAGTATATGTCTGCAACAATTTTCCAGGCTGTTTCAAGCGAATATTTGGTCAGATGAATCACAGGGAAGCCTCCATATCGCAGATAATCATTGAATGCCGCAAAAAGCTCACCCTGGCTGTTTTTCAGGTTTATTTTTCTGAAATAAAGATACTCTTTGAAAGATAATGGATAAAGATCAATTTGGATATATCTTCCAGCCAGAAAGGTGGCAAGCTCACCAGACAGAAGATGCGAGTTGGAACCAGAAATGTAAATGTCAGTGTCGAGATCAACAGCCAGCGCATTGACCCCTTTCTCCCAATCAATCACTTCCTGGATTTCATCAAGAACGATATAATATTTACCCTCTGAAATAATCCTATCCTTGATATAGCTATACAATTGTTGCGCATGGCGAATATCACTGAACTGAAAACTCTCAAAATTCAAATGGATAATTCTTGAAGCATCAACACCCTGTTCTGATAAAGCTTGCGTAAAAAGCCCCAATAATGAAGACTTGCCACATCTTCGGATTCCGGTTATAACCTTGATCAGGGGTTTGTCTTTGAAGAGCATTAATTTCGAAAGGTACAAATCTCTGTTGATCATATCTGAAAGTTTTGGTTACGACCACAAAAATATCAATATTATGAACAATTGATATGGTTATAACCCAAAATAACTATAAAAATATACAAATAATAGGGTTATAACCCTAAAAAGTAGCATATCGGGATCATGCCGCACACAAATTCTGGCAGTTACTCCTTCACCACCAGCTGAACGGTGTTGCGGCTGCGCTGCTCCAGGATCACCTTTGCATTGGCATTGAGCCTGGCGATGA
>JAWOGX010000034.1:0-6216 GCA_046496455.1 Bacteroidales bacterium
CCCGTTACGCCCAGAACGGGCATGCCTGTTGAAATCAATGCCTTGTGGTACAATGCGCTGATGTTTTTCAGGCAAATCGCAGGGCATAATGAGGAAGTCACCAAAGCAGGGCAGTACGATGAAATCATCGGAAAGATAGAACGTAATTTTATTCCCCTGTTCTGGAATGTTGCAAAAGGTTACCTGTATGATGTGGTGAACCATGAACACAAAGATGAGGCGATCAGACCTAATCAGTTGATTGCCATATCTCTGCCTTATATTTTACTTGATCCGGAGCAATGCAGGTTGGTCCTTGGGCTCGTAAAGTCTGTATTGCTGACACCCCGTGGAATTCGTTCCTTGTCTCCCCACCATCCCGATTACAAGGGAGAGTACTTCGGGAATCAGTCTGAAAGGGATAAAGCGATCCACCAGGGGACTGTATGGCCTTGGTTAACAGGGCATTTTGCCGAAGGATGGCTAAAGGTTTATGAGAGTTCAGGCATTCCTTTTATTGAAAGTATTTATCAAAATTTTGAAGATACAATGAAAGAGGATGGCATTGGAACCATCTCGGAGGTGTATGAAGGCAATCCACCCCACAGGGCAGGAGGAACGATCTCACAGGCAAGAAGCGTTGCGGAATTGCTCCGCATACAAGGTATGTTAAAACGAATGAAAAGATAAAAGGGCTTCTGGCGGGTTCACGGAATCCGACGGGGCTGAATCATAAACAGGATGAGCTTATGCGTGTACTAATGTTCGGATGGGAGTTTCCGCCCCACATTTCAGGGGGGCTTGGAACAGCATGTTATGGGCTGGTAAAAGGGCTGTTAAACCATAATGTAAAGGTTTTGTTTGTTGTTCCCAAAGCTTTTGGTGACGAAGATCAGTCGGTGGCCAGGATCATGGGTGCTGCCGACATTCAGGTGGATGTCCGCGACAGCAAATACACTGAATTCTGGGATCACTTTTCCTATATGGAGGTCAATTCCCGGTTAATACCTTATGTTTCTCTGGAAGAATATTATCAGTTGCTGGATAAAAGCAGCGTTGCCGGTTCGGAGACCCTTGAATCCATCTATACCCGAAAATTCCACTTTACGGGTGCTTATGGCCCTGAATTGCTCGACGAAGTAGATAAGTACGCCCTTGTTGCATCGTTCATTGCTGCTGAAAATGAACATGATGTGATTCACGCTCACGACTGGCTTACCTACAAAGCCGGAATTGCTGCGAAACGGGTTTCCGGCAAACCCCTCATCGTCCATATGCATGCAACCGAATTTGACCGGTCTGGTGAGAATATCAACCAGATGGTATACGACATCGAACGGGCCGGCATGGAGGCTGCAGATCTTGTCATTGCCGTCAGTGAATTTACCAGGAGCATTGTGATCAACCGTTATGGAATTCCACCAGAAAAAGTGATCACTGTGCACAATGGTGTATCCCCCCTGGATCAGCAGCCTGATGGCGTGGAAAAAATGGTCAGGGAGAAGGTGGTCACTTTCCTTGGCAGGATCACTTTCCAGAAAGGCCCCGATTATTTTGTGGAAGCAGCGAGAAAAATCCTGGATAAGGACCCGAACGTCAGGTTTGTGATGGCAGGTTCAGGGGATATGCTCAACAGGATGATCCGCCGGGTGGCCGGTTTAAAGATGGGGGCAAGGTTCCATTTTACCGGGTTTCTCAAAGGCGAGGAGGTCAACCGGATGTTTGCCCTGAGTGATGTATACGTCATGCCTTCCGTATCAGAACCTTTTGGCATCTCTCCCCTGGAGGCGATGCGTTCCAATGTCCCCGTGGTTATTTCAAGGCAGTCCGGTGTTTCCGAAGTGCTGCACTATGCCCTTAAGGTTGATTTCTGGGACATCGACGGGATGGCTGATGCCATCTATGGTCTGCTGAATTACCCTGCCCTTTCCAATATGTTCAGGCGGTTTGGTAAGGCTGAGGTTGAGAATCTTAAATGGGACAATGCGGCCAGGAAGGTCAAAGACGTCTACCAGCAAGCCATTGGATAGTTACAATTGTAAACAAGCAACTAATAAATATCAGGATATGCGTTCAATTTGTTTTTATTTCCAGGTTCACCAGCCATACAGGCTGAAGAATTACCGGTTTTTCCATATCGGCAGTGACCATGAATACTTTGACGATTACCAGAACAGGTTCATTATGCGAAGGGTTGCCGATAAATGTTACCTGCCGGCCAACAATCTCATGCTTGATCTGATCAGGGAGTATGGAAACGCCTTCAAGATCTGCTATTCCATTTCAGGTACTGCGCTCGATCAGTTCGAAATGTATGCCCCTGAGGTGCTCGAAACATTCAGGCAACTTGAGGCAACCGGTTGCGTGGAGTTTCTCTCCGAAACCTACTGCCACTCCCTGGCAGCACTGAAAAGCAAAGATGAGTTCAGGGCGCAGGTGGAAATGCACAGAAAAAGGATGAAAGAGCTGATCGGTGCGGATACAAAGGCATTTCGCAACACTGAGCTGATCTATTCGGATGGAATCGGGGAAATGGTTGCCGAAATGGGCTTTGAGACAATGCTCACAGAGGGGGCTAAGCACATTTTGGGCTGGAAAAGCCCAAATTACCTCTATTGTAACGCCATCAATCCCAAACTCAGGATGCTGCTCAAGAATTTCAGGCTGAGTGACGATATTGCCTTCCGGTTCTCTCAGCAAAGCTGGACCGAATGGCCGCTCACTACTGAAAAGTTTGTGGATTGGCTTAACGCAATCGATCAACAGGAGCAGGTCGTAAACCTGTTTATGGATTATGAAACATTCGGGGAACACCAGTGGCCTGAAACCGGCATCTTTGATTTCCTCAGGGCTTTGCCGGGCAGGGTGCTCTCCCATTCCAACTTCTCGTTCAATACCCCTACAGAGGTGAGTAACGCTTTGCAGCCTGTTGCTGCCATTCATGTGCCTTACCCGATCTCCTGGGCAGATGAAGAGCGCGACCTGACTGCATGGCTTGGCAATGAACTGCAGGACGATGCATTCGACAGGGTTTATGACATTGAACATAAAGTGAAACAAACAGGAAACGGTCAATTATTGCTGGAATGGCGATATCTGCAGACTTCCGACCATTTCTACTATATGTGTACCAAATGGTTTTCTGACGGCGATGTGCATAAATACTTCAACCCTTACGGTTCCCCGTACGATGCGTACATCAACTATATGAATATCCTCTCAGATTTCATTGCCAGGGTCGAAGAAGCACTTGGGGAGGTCATTCGCGTCATGCCTGCCCCACAGGCAGAAAAGTCCCCTGGTCGTCCCCCGGCATCAAAAGCAAAGGCACTTCGCTTCAAGAAGATTACCGATATCAAGTCCCTCAAAAAAAATGAACTCAAACAACTGATCAGGGAGACCGATGCCATAGATCTTCTTTATGCCATCAAAGGAACGAAGAAAGAATTCTCGGATTGGCTGATCAGTGGTTTAACTGCAGCTGAAAAGAAAGAGTTTGAAGCGCTGGCAAAAACCTATGATAAGCCTGGTAAAGAGAGTATTGAGCATAGCAGGGAATTCATCCTCATTAAAGCTAACGCACTCTTTCCTGCCTGATCTTTATTTGCTGCGGTTCTGGCCAACTACCGACGGCAAAACCCCATCTTTCCGATTGGGGGAATTTTACTATTTTTGCAATCCTGCATTTTATTCTAATTATCCTCTAAGCTCTTATGAATCAATATACTGAAGAAATAGCCACACAACATAAGCCCGATTTTATTTTTGAAGTATCCTGGGAAGTATGCAACAAAATCGGCGGCATATACACGGTCATTTCCACCAAGTTACAAGCCCTGGCAGCTGCTGCTGAAAGGGGTGAGCAACTGATGCTGATCGGTCCGGATGTCTGGAAAGAAACCACTGAGCATCCCGATTTTATGGAAGATCCCCATTTGATGAAAAGCTGGCGTGAACACGCCGCTGAACAGGGGCTCTATTTCAGGGTCGGGCGCTGGAAGATTGCCGGTCATCCCCTCGTGATTCTTGTTGATTTCACATCTTTCTTTCCGAAAAAAGATGAAATATTTACCCGTTTCTGGGAACAGTACGGGCTCGATTCCATCAGTGGACAATGGGATTATGTTGAGCCGGCAATGTTTGGCTATGCGGCAGGCCGTGTAATCGAAAGTTTTTACCGCAGTAATCTTTCTGGAAGGGATAAGGTGCTTGCACAGTTCCACGAATGGATGACAGGTACCGGCATCCTTTACCTCAGAGAGAAGACACCCGGTATAGCCACTGCATTTACCACACATGCCACTGTTCTTGGCAGATCAATGGCTGGAAACGGAAAGCCTTTGTATAGCACTATGCAACTGGTTAACCCTGAAATGCTTGCGACTGAATTCCAGGTCAAATCGAAGTATTCTCTGGAAAGGCTTGCTGCGCAGCACTGTGATATTTTTACCACCGTAAGTGGTATCACTGCAGAAGAGTGTAAATATCTCATCGGCAAAGAACCCGATGTCATCACCCCCAATGCATTTGACCCTTCGTTCGTACCCGAAGGGGATGCGAGGAAGGTTGCCCGGAATATTGCCAGGGAGAAAACCCTGGAAGTGATGTCAGTGCTCTTCAATCACCAGTTTGATGACAGTACGCTGCTGGTGCTTAACAGTGGCCGGTATGAATTCAGGAATAAAGGGATTGATCTCTTTATTGATGCTGTGGCAAACCTTTCGGCGAAAAACGGGAATGCAGCCAGGAAGTTGATTGCCGTAATTGCCGTACCTGCTTATCATCACGGTCCTAGAACCGACCTCCTTCAGAAAATGGGGGGGGATGATAGCAAACCCCTTTTTGAAGCCCATCACGCGCTGACCCACCTGTTGCATAATCCCGAACACGATCCCGTCTTGCGCCGGATAGCCCAAAGCAACCTGGGTAATGATCCTGATGGGAATGTGTTTATCTGCTTTGTTCCCACTTACCTTAACGGCAATGACGGTGTTTTCGGCCTTGATTATTACCAGTTTCTCGCAGGATTTGACCTCACTGTTTTTCCAAGCTATTACGAACCATGGGGTTACACTCCGCTGGAGAGTGCCGCATTCGGGATACCGACGATTACAACCACCCTGGCAGGCTTTGGCTTATGGGTGCAAGAGACTGTACAGCCTGATGGTAAAGGGGTAATTGTGATTCCACGCGATGACCATAATGATGATGCGGTGACAACTGCCATCGTGAATCATTTGGAAACCATCCTGAAAATGGATGCATCGCAGTTTGCGGAAGCATCAGCGGAGGCGCTGTCCATTGCGGCAAAAGCCAACTGGACATCATTTGTGCAGGCCTATCTGACCGGATACCAAAAAGCCGTTGAGGTTGCTCAGCTCAGGGCAGGAACCGATCCCTACTATCTTACCAATGGCAGAAAACATCTGATTAAACCAGGGAAAGAACTTCCCCAGTGGAACAAAGTGCTTGTTAATGCGTCATATCCACCTGAGCTCGAGAAGCTTCAGAAGCTTGCGGGAAATCTCTGGTGGTCGTGGAACCCTGATGCTGTAGACCTTTTTCGTGGAATCAACCCTGAAACCTGGCGTGAATCCGGAAATAACCCAGTCCACCTTCTCTCTTTATTAAAGTTTGATGAACTGAAAAAACTTGCCTCAGACAGTGCTTTTATTGAAAAGACAAACAGGATCTACGGCGATTTCGAGCATTATATGGAACAGAGCCCTGAAAGCGGATTGCCGCTTGTTGCCTATTTCAGCATGGAATTCGGATTGCATGAAAGCCTGAAAATATATTCCGGGGGATTGGGCATCCTGGCAGGCGATTACCTGAAAGAGGCCAGTGATGACAACAAGCGCATTTTTGGTGTTGGGCTGCTTTACCGATATGGCTATTTCTCGCAACGGATAACACCTTTCGGGGATCAGGTGGCTGGTTATATTCCACAGAAATTCAGCGATTTGCCCATTGCGCCCCTCCGAAACGAACAGGGTGAATGGGTCACGGTTTCCGTTGCCTTCCCTGGTCGAAACGTATATGCAAAGATATGGCTCGTCCAGATTGGGCGGGTAAACCTCTACCTGCTCGATACCGATCTCGAGATGAATGCTCCGCATGACAGGTTCATCACGCATCAGCTCTACGGGGGTGATCTGGAGAACAGGTTCAAGCAGGAGATGATCCTCGGTGTAGGCGGTATCAGGTTCATAGAACAGCTTGGGCTTAATCCAGACC
>JAWOGX010000040.1:0-6837 GCA_046496455.1 Bacteroidales bacterium
CGGGAGGTGAACCTGTGAATGGAACCCCGGATAAAACAACTGCTGACGATTCAGCCGCAGGAGAGGATGAAGCTGGAAACGAAACATCCCCTGACGCAATATCTGTCGAACATCAATCAAAAGAAGAAATTTGAAACGGTACACCAACATAAGGTCGTGGAGATGGATCCTGCTCGGTTCGGCTGCCCTGATTGTGGTTGCCTCACTCTGGTACACCAATATGCTGGTGCGGAAAATCAAGATTGAGGAGGAGAGAAAGGTCAGGATCTGGGCTGAGGCGATCGAAAGGCGTGTTGGGCTTGTGAATTATACCGATGATTTTTTTGAAAGATTGAAAGACGTAGAGCGCCAGCGGGTGACACTCTGGGCGGAAGCCATCCGCCAAAAAGCGAACCTGGTGAATTATACCAACGAGTTCTTTCAGAAGATCAGCAATGAGGAGCGAAAACGGGTTGAGCTCTGGGCGGAAGCCAACAGGATTGTCTCCCGTGCCGACACCTCCCAGGAACTGTCATTTTACCTCCAGATACTGGCAGGTAATACCACCATCCCCATTGTGATTACCGATCAGTTCGGGAACATCCGTACTGCTGCCAATGTTGATTTCGACCCGGCAAGGGTCAAGGTGCTTTCAGGTGCCCTGAAACGTGAGTTTTCGAACTATGCTCCCATTGTTTCCGACAATTTCGGGCTGATCAACATTATCTACTACAAGGAATCACGTCTTTACAGTGAGCTACGAACCATGCTTGATGAACTCACAGAATCATTCATCTCCGATGTGGTCGAGAATGCAGCCTCTGTCCCGGTACTTATCACTGATACCGCTCGCCGGAACATTGTCACCCACGGAAATATTGACTCAGTGCTCCTTCGTCCTGAAAATCTTCCCGGTTTGATTTCAAGAATGGAGAAGGAGAACCCCCCCATTGAGATTGCTCTGACAGGGAAAACACGAAGCCTGATCTTTTACGAGAATTCAGTCTTCTATAACAGCCTGAAGGAGATCCTTGACAACCACGTGCAGAAGTTTCTGGAGGAGGTGGTGACGAATGCCACAGCGGTACCGGTGATCATCACCGACAGCACCAGGACGGAAGTGGTGGCATTTGGGGGAGGGATTGAACGTGAGGATTTCGACTCACCCCGGAAGCTCGGTAAACTCCTGGGGAATATGATCTCCCATAACGATCCCATAGAGATCAACCTTCCGATCCAGGGGAAACGATTTATTCATTACGAAGACTCTTTTCTTCTCACCCAGATCAGATACTACCCCATCATCCAGTTTCTGATTATCGGCATTTTCATTTTTGCCATTTATGTGTTGCTGAACCTCACCCGCCGTTCTGAGCAGGATCAGGTTTGGGCCGGTATGGCCAAAGAGGCGGCACATCAGCTCGGAACCCCCATTTCATCGCTTATGGCATGGCTGGAGCTTCTCAGGATGAAAGAGACCAATGAACCCCTGACCGAAGAGATGCTTAAGGATGTACAGCGCCTTGAATCCATCACTGAGCGGTTCTCAAAAATAGGAAGTCAACCCGATCTCCAGCCGGTAAATCTTTACGGCGTGATCCTGGAATCGGTTGAATATATGAAGGCACGTACCTCCAGCAAGGTGGCCTACAATGTGCACGCTGATGAAGAGGTCAAGCAGCTTGATATTCCGTTGAATGCCAACCTGTTTCAGTGGGTAATTGAGAATTTGCTCAGAAATGCGGTGGATGCTATTGAAAATGAAGGTGTTATCACCATCAGCTGTACTGATACCGGTAAAGGGATCACGATAGATCTGGAAGATACGGGGAAAGGGATTCCGAAATCAAAAGTGAAAATGGTGTTTGTACCGGGTTATACGACCAAGAAGCGTGGCTGGGGCCTGGGCTTGTCATTGTCCGAGAGGATCATCAAAAAATACCACAGGGGGCGCATCTTCGTCAAATCTTCGGTACTGGACAAGGGTACAGTCTTCAGAATTATTCTCAGAAAGTAATCATCAAAAATGAAAAATATGCTACGACATGTTGTAATGTTCAAGACCAGGGAAATGCTTGCGGAGGACAAAACACTGGCCATCGGTAAACTGAAGGAGGCCATTGATGCCCTGGAACGGGAAGTCCCCCAGGTTAAGTTTCTGCAGACGGGAATCAATTTTAACACCAGGCCACAGGCTTTCGATCTGGTCTTGATTTCAGATTTTGAGAGTGAGGAGGACCTGGACATCTACCGTGATCATCCGCAGCACCAGCGGGTGATGGACATCATCCGGGAAGCGGTGGACCAGGTTCATGTGGTTGATTTCTATCTAAAGCCTGAACGATGAAACAGGAACGTCATATCATTGTCGAGCAGTTCAGGCACGGGGATCAGGAAAGATTCCGTGAGGTCAGGAGGATAAGGCACGAGGTATTCATTATCGGGCAGCGGGTACCGGAGGAACTGGAGTATGAATTTGAGGAGGAAGCAATCCACTACCTGGTAAAAGTGGATGGAATGGCTGTGGGTACTGCACGCTGGAGAGAGACCCCGAAAGGGATCAAGCTGGAGCGGTTTGCCGTTCTGGAAGCGGAACGGGGCAAAGGTACCGGCACAAGATTGCTGGAGAGGGTGATGGAGGAGGTACTCCCAATGAAGAAGAGGATCTATCTGCATGCCCAGGTAACGGCAATGAACTACTACCTCAGAGCCGGGTTTGTGGTTATCGGGGAACCGTTTTACGAAGCTGGGATAGAACACTATCTGATGGAGTATCCCGGTCTGCCCGGGTGACGCACTATCGTATCAGGGTCACTGTCCCCGTCATCTCATATTCTTCAGAATAGGCTTCCTTGATGAACATCCGGTAAGCATAGACTGTTTCCGGGGCCATTTCGCCGTTTGGCATACGGCCATCCCAGAGGACAAGCGGATCGGTGGTGTGGAAAACCACCTTGCCAAACCGGTCGAAAACGAACACTTCAAACCGTTCAACCCCGGTGAACAGCCCAACGGGGCCAAAGGCATCGTTCTGGCCGTCGTCATTGGGTGTAAAAGCATTGGGGACATAGAAGCGATTGCACCGTTTGACGCCAAGTTCAAAGGTATCGGCCAGTACACACTGCACACCATTCATGGTGTTGGTGCCGATAGCCCAATACACTTCACTTTCAGGTGGTTGAACAATGATGCTTGGGGATGTTGATCCTGTATTCCATAGATACTGGTCTGCACCAGTGACATGGAGGGAGATGGATGCTCCCCGGCAGATGGTGTCGGAGTCGGCAAAGATGGTTGTGGTGGGTAACTGAATCACATCAAGCCACATCGAGGTGGAGTTGCTGCAATTGTTCTGGTCGGTGACCGTGACGGAATACTGGGTTCCGTGGGCGGGGCTGACAAAAATATCCTGCTGCAGGTGGCCTGTACTCCATTCATAGCTGATTCCCCCGGATGCGGAGATGGTGATGCTGTCGTTCCTGCAGATGGTGGTGTCACCCGTGATGGCAGGCTGGGGGAGGGCGTTCACCCATACGATGACATCCGCAGTATCCTTGCAGCCAAGGGTGTCGGTAATGATTATGGTATACACCGTCATTGCAGTGGGCGACACATCGATGGAGGGGGTGAAGTCGCCGGTATTCCAGTCATAAGCAGTAGCTCCGACTGCGGTGGCAGAGATGGTTGCCACATCCCCCACGCAGATGGTATCGCCGGTGGTTTGAATCACAGGTTTGCTGACGGTGACAAGCACCGAATCGGTATGGCTCATCTGGCATACATCTGTAATGGTAGCGGTGTAGAGGGTGGTTGCCGATGGGAAGATGCTGATGTTGGAGGTGGTATCCCCTGAGCTCCAGTTCCAGGTGTAGGGGCCGATGCCAAGCGTATCGGTATAGAAAAGGTTTGTGGAAGTGGCGCAGAGAACGGTATCATTCGAGATGACCGGGTCCAGGGGGTGATAATCTTTGATGGAGACCCAAACGGTATCGGTAGTGCAATAGGAGGTGTTTGCGATAATCCTGACCGTTTCGATCCCTTCAGGGATGCTGTCTACGACCGGGTGGATATAAAGGAGGGCGGAGTCGGATCCCGCGGGGATCACAATGCTGTTGGTGATGGAAGCATAGTCCACGCCATTGGTGGCAGTGCCACCGACGCTGTAATACACTGTTCTGGGGATTGCCGTGGCAGAGGGGAGTTTAAAGCGGATCACAGCGCTGTTGCACCCTTCAATGGCCAGGGTATCGATACCCGGAGATGTGGTAAAGGTGGAGAGTTGAACGTTATTGCTGATAAAACTGTTGGCTTCGAGGAACACCCCGGAGTCGAGGATCTGGTCTCCGGCATCCGCGACGGCAAGTTTCAGGTGATAGGAGACGCAGGGAACCACCTTGAGCCAGGCAGTGAGCACCGTGGTAATGCCGTCATACTGGATATACATCCCGCCGTTGTTGTTGATGTAATAGGCGCAGTTCATGCACGGCCCGGCATTGGCAGTACCGTTATTGACATTGTTGATGGATACCGGGGTGTTTGTCGTTCCTGGCACAATGGCGATATTGCGGTTGTTGAAAGGCTGCCATGTGATGGGATCGTAGCCACCGCTGACAAAAAAACCAAATACATCGTTGAAGGAGCTGTTTACATACTCGGGATACTCTTCAGATCCGAATACATATCTGAATTTGATGGTATCGCTCAGGGGCACGAAGTCAAATTCAAGGATGGCGGCATCATAAGTGGGATTCGGAGCCACGAGGGTGTTCAGCAAAGCATCACCGGGGGTTCCGAGTGCAGTCCCCGCGCCGGTGTTTGTGTTCGGCCCCAGGGCAGTAATAACATTGCCGCTGGCCATGATAATCCCGGCAGGAAAGCCGAGATTGGTGGGCGTCGCACCGGTTGTGAACGACCCGATAGCATTCGGAGACCCGGAATAGGTCACATTGGAAACGGTTACACCGCTGCCGACGAGAATGTTCTGCACCATCTGGCTGGGGTTTCCTCCTGGCGTGATCAGCAGCTGTGCATTTGACCTGCTGACGGCAAACACAGTGAGTGTCACGAAAAAAAGGAGAATGATCGGGTAACGCATGGTATGAATGGATGAAGTTACGAATCTGTGAGGTCTATATGTTAAGACAAGCCAATCGGGGTTCAGGTTGCCTCATGATCCGATCAAAATCAGAAATAATGAGTATCTTGAGCCCGGTTTTCAGAAACAAAATTAATGAATATTATACAAACTAAAACTGTTAACAACAATGGAGAAAATCAACGGGTATCTTGAGCAGCACAAAGAGCGTTTTCTGGAAGAACTTTTCGGACTGATGCGCATTCCATCCATCAGCTCTGAAAGCGCCCACAAGGAAGATATGGTGAAGGCAGCCAACTACTGGAAAGAGAGCCTTCTTAAAGCAGGTGCGGATAAGGCATTGGTGATGCCATCAGACGGCAACCCTGTGGTATATGGAGAAAAACTGACAGACCCCAGGCTTCCTACAGTGCTGGTTTACGGTCATTACGACGTTATGCCGGTGGATCCGGTCGACCTTTGGAATACACCACCTTTTGAGCCTCTGATCCGTGATGGTAAGATATGGGGCCGTGGCGCCGATGATGACAAGGGACAGGCGTTTATGCATGCCAAAGCGTTTGAGTTTATGGTGAAAGAGAACACCTTGCCATGCAATGTGAAATTCATGATTGAAGGGGAGGAAGAGATCGGTTCCCCCAGCCTGGGGAAATTCTGCGAGCAGCACAGGGAGATGCTGCAGGCGGATATTATCCTGGTTTCAGATACTTCCATGATTGCACCCGATGTTCCGTCCATTACCACCGGGCTCCGTGGGCTGAGCTATATGGAAGTTGAAGTCACCGGACCCAACAGGGATCTTCACTCCGGCCTCTTCGGGGGTGCCGTGGCCAATCCGGCCAACATCCTCGCCAAGCTGATCGCATCCCTGACGGATGACCAGAACCGCATCAACATCCCCGGCTTCTATGACGATGTGGAGATCGTAACGCCCGGGGAGCGGGCAGAAATGTCAAAAGCCCCGTTTAACCTGGAGAACTATAAGAAGGCACTCGACCTTGAGGAAGTCTGGGGCGAGGAAGGGTACACCACCATGGAACGGACCGGCATCAGGCCATCCCTCGATGTGAACGGCATCTGGGGTGGTTATACCGGTGAAGGTGCCAAAACTGTGCTCCCTGGAAAAGCGTGGGCAAAAATCTCCATGCGCCTGGTCCCCAACCAGGATAATGTGAAAATCAGCAAACTGTTCGAAGATCATTTCAACGCCATTGCCCCCCCATATGTAAAAGTAAAAGTGAAGGCGCTGCATGGTGGCCAGGCCTATGTGTCCCCGATCACAACCACTGCCTACCAGGCTGCAGCCATGGCTTACGAGATGACCTACGGCAAAAAGCCGGTTCCGGTGCGCAGCGGCGGAAGCATTCCCATCATCGCCACTTTCGAGGAGAAACTTGGCATCAAGTCAATCCTTATGGGTTTCGGTCTGGAAGCGGATGCCATACACTCCCCCAATGAAAACTATCCGCTGGAACAGTTTTTCAACGGTATCAAAACCATTCCCTGGTTTTACCACTATTTTGTGGAACTGAATAAAGAGTCTAGAGTCTAGAGTCGAGAGTCGAGAGTCTAGAGTCTCAACTCTCAACTCTCGACTCTCGACTCTCAACTCTCGACTCTCAACTCTCGACTCTCAACTCTCAACTCTCAACTCTCAACTCTCAACTCTCAACTCTCAACTCTCAACTCCCGACTCTCGACTCTCGACTCTCGACTCTCAACTCTCAACTCGTACCTCTTTATCGCCCAAAATGAAAGCTTCC
>JAWOGX010000048.1:0-9856 GCA_046496455.1 Bacteroidales bacterium
GTCAGCGATCTCCTCTTTCACGGTTCCTGTGACAGCGGTTTTCAACGAACGCATCTGTCCGCGGCGCATCGCCATGACAATATTTTCTGCGATGGTCATTTCGGCTGCCGTACCTGCAAATGGGTTCTGGAAGACCCTGCCGATAAGCCGTGCGCGCTGGTACTCTTTCCACCGTGTGATATCGTTGCCATCAACCCTCACCACACCTTCATCGGGGATAAAGGTGCCTGCAATTGCGTTGAGCAGTGTGCTTTTCCCGGAGCCATTGGTGCCGATGATGGCTGTGAAACTACCATTGTCGACGGAAAGGTTCACCCTTTGCAACGCCTTGACCTCGTTAACGGTTCCAGGGAAAAATGTTTTGGAAGCATTGGTGATTTCAAGCATGGTAACGACCTCCCGAATATTTGTTTTTCAAGGTTTTTATGAGCCGTGGAGCCACCAGTGCGAGAAAGACAAACACTGCCGTCACCAGTTTGAGATCGTTGGGATTCAGTCCCCATCTCAGCGCGATGGCAATCAACAGGCGAAACAGGATTGTCCCCATGATGGCTCCTGTAATGGTAATCCCAAGGGTGGATTTTCCCACGAGGGCTTCCCCGATAATGATGCTTGCCAGGCCCCATACCATCATCCCGATACCCATCTGAACATCGGCGAATCCCTGATATTGGGCCAGCAGGGCACCCGACAGGGCCACCAGGCCGTTGGAAAGCGCCAGACTGAACACCACCATGGTGTCGTTGTTTACCCCCTGGGCCCTGACCATCTGGGGATTGTTGCCTGTTGCACGAAGGGCAGTGCCGAAATGTGTCTTCAGGAACCTGCTGAGCAGCAAGGCCACCAGGATGCATATCAGCAGGCTGCTTATGAATACCGCGATGTCCTGTATGGGCACAGACCATCCGATTACGGACATTCTCCCTGCCCCGTCTGTGAGCAGCAACAGCATCGCTTCGATCCCATCCGATACTGTCCCGGTGTCCAGCAGTGGGATGTTGCTCCTTGCCATCACCCTCAGATTGATGGAATAGAGGGCTGTCATCATGAGTATCCCGGCCAGGATCTCCTGGATCTTGAATTTTGTGTGAAGTATTCCTGTGATGGCTCCTGCAATGAGGCCTGAGAGAAAAGCCACAAGCGTTGCAAACCAGGGGGACCATCCGGCCAGGATCAGCACCGCTGTGACAGAGGCCCCGAGAGTGAGTGATCCATCCACGGTGATATCGGTAAAACGGATCATCCGGAAGCTGATCAGCATACCGAGGGAGAGCAGGGACAAAATGAGTCCAATGGTCAAAGCACCCAGTACAAGATTCATATCACGTCCTCCATATTTTGAATGCCTGCGCACCAGCAGGCTCCGCGAATAAATGCACTTTGCCCCAGGCCTGTCGTTGGCCTCTGGTCATCCACAAGATGCATCAAGGCCTCCGGCGGTGGGCCATCAAGGAATTTCCGGATGTTTTGATGAAGGCCTATCTTTCCGTTCTGCAGGGGTTGATAGGGGAAAACTGCCGCATGAAAATGGCCGCAAAGATTTGGATCAGAAGGGAGTGGCCGCAAAAACCGGAGGCCCTGTGCCATATTGGTCTCAGCTGATATCCCGAATACCATGGCCTGGTGCCCGGCATAGGCCCTTTCTCCGCAAAACGACAGCCATTCGCGGATCTCAGGGAACGAAAGCTCCCTTTCATACTCCAGGCGAGCCGGTGACTGAATAAGGGTCGACCCAACAAGCCCGTCGATTTCAGCCAGCACCACAAAGGCAACAGTTTTGCTCTTTGTAACGGCCATGGCTGTCAGGGCGATATCTGTGATACTTTTCGAAGAGCCTTGTTCTTCCGGTACAAAGCGGAAGAGGTGCGACATCCCGCCGCTGCAGGAGACAGCCTGGATAACCTTCAACTCAGGGATAAATTCCTTCTGTGTTAAGAGATAATCGGGGCGTATTCTCTCTTCCGGCGGTTGCAAAATGACATTCCCGCCGATAGCAAGGAATTCACCGAAATGCTCGGGCATTCCGTCCTCTTCAGCGACGCCTCCTATACCCAGGGCAAAAACGGATTCCGGAAATTGTTTTAAGACCATATTTCCCTTCACAACCGGCTTCCACGGTTCCCACCCTCCGTCGATTGAGCATTTCAGGCTTGCCGTGGGATCCAGCACCCAGGGCCCCGATGTCTCACCGGAAATGATGGCTCCAGAAGCCTGCTCTTGCCGGATCTCAACAGGCACCTCATGGGAAAGCCACTGCCCAAAACCGGTCATGGCAATGGTTTTTGCCACAAACGGCTGTGCATTTATGATGAGAAAAGAGCCGTTTACAGAGGAAAGTTCTTTGTTGATAAGGAGTAATGAGCGGATACCGGCTGAGCTCAGAAACGAAAGTTCCTGGGAATCCATGATCAGGTGGTGGTGCCCGTTCCTGATCAGGTCCAGGCAATGCTCACTGAAATAATCGGCCCAGGAAGCATCCAGCCGTCCACTGGCGGTGACCACAATATAACGGTCAACTTGCTTATGTTCAACCTTCATAGTCTTGATTTTACTTTTGGTTGGATATGGGTTTGGCCTTTGCAAGGAAGGTATCTGAGAGTTTTAGTTTGTATTTGGCTGCCATGATGGGATCGTACAGGAGTTTTACTGACCGGGTGTTGCTGAAGGGGATCTTTGCAGGACTTTCCCCCTGCAGCACGCGCACAGCCTTTTCGGCAGCTTCAACCCCGGCATCGTAGTAGTCACGCGAAACACAGATCACCCCTCCATCGTTCATCTGGTCGCTGTCGAAAACAAACACAGGCAGATCGTTTTCGGCTGCTTTACGCGCTATCAGTGCAAAACCGGGCCTGGTCATGTTGTCCACCACCTGGCACACCACCTGGATGTTCTGCCGGCATAGTTCTGTGGCGGCTTGCACGATATCTGCGCTGGATGTCACCGGTAGTGCAACAAGTTCAATGTGCTGTTTCTTCAGGGCTTCGGCAAACCAGTTTTTGTACAGTACGCTGTTGATCTCCGCGGGTGTGAAAAGGGTTCCGACCTGACGGACATCCGGCACCGATTCTTTGATAAGCTTCGCCATTTCATCGAATGGGGACTTTGTGGTAATCCCGGTGACATTCGGGAGGTGATCGGTTTCGCTTTTACCGGCTCCGGCTTTGACACCATCGCCAACACCTGTAAATACAATTTTTGTTTCCGGGCCCGCTTGCCGTAGGGCAGCCTGAAGCGCCGGGGTGGATATCACCATCAAAAGGTCGACCCGGTCGGCCTTTATCGTGGTCATGATGCTTGACAGGGTGGTCATATCGCCCTGGGCATTGTAGGTTTTCAATTCGTAGTCCTTCCCTTCTCTCAGTCCTGCTTTTGTAAAACCATCCACAAGGCCTTCATGGCAACGCTCGGCAAATTCTGTATCGCTGTAATGGACGATGCGCAGCTTATGCCGTTTCGTCAACCCGGTCCTTCCCATGGTGCTTTTCGGCTCGATCTTTTGTTTAATTTCTGTCTCTGCGATGGGTAGTTGGGCCGGTGGCACCCCGGCAAGGATTTTGGCGGCCATCTTGCCCGATTGTTTCCCCCATTCGGCATATGCGTCCCCATAAGCACCCGTTGCCCCTTCAGCCACAAGCCTGGGCTCTGAGGCAAAAATGGGTGTATTGCTTGCGCTTGCAGCCTTATGGATGGCGGAAAAGCCGGTTATGGCCAGATTATCTGCTGAAATGATGATCGCCCCGGCTCCCTTTTGTATGACTGCCTGGGTCGCCGGCCCCAGATCAGTTACCGTGGAAGCGGTAGCTTCATATAAAATCACCCTCTTCTGCCTGCAAACCTTCCTCAATTTTTCAACGGAAATCACAGAGTTCATCTGTGCTGCATCGAAGATGACTCCAACGGCTTTTAATCCCCGGTCATAGTTCATCGCCATCTCCAGAAGTGCTTCAACATCAGGATTGTCGTGAACGCCACAAATGTTATCAGGTCTTCCTCCGGGGAATATTTTCAGCGTATTCGGGTCGCTGGCAACGGAAAATACCACCGGAATATCTCTTACCTTCTTCACGATGGCCATCAGGGCCGGTGTGGTCACAGTAACGATGAGATCGGGTTTTTCCCGGACTGCAGCATCGATGACCTGGGGTAGCTGTCCGATCTCACCCTGGGCGCTGTACTTCCTGATCGTGAAATCCCTGCCCTGTTTCAGCCCGCTGCCGGTTAAACCCTGGGAAAAACCCTCCTCTGCCTCTTCAAGCAGTTTGTTCTCCACAAGGGTGATCATGGCGATCCTGGCCGGTTTGCCGTCCTTTCGGGGAATGTTTACATACCAGTTGGCTTCCTTGATCATCTGAACGGTGGGCCGGATCCCTTTCCGTTTAAGCTCAGCAAAATCCAGCACAACCCGCTCCTCTGAAATGGCGGTCCCCTGTTCGCGCAACATTTTCAGCACCTTCTCACTCAGATTCCAGTTGGTTCCCAGCGATTGCAGCACTCCCTGGTTTAGCTGCAGCTCTTCGGGCACCACATTGTCGATGCCGAATTCCGAAGGGCTCTTGCCCCTCAGGATGGCAATGGCCAGATCAGCCGTATACTGCCCAACAGTGAAATAGTTGGCCCCCAGGCCAAACAGTGCCCCGATTTTCACATCAGAGGGGTCGTTCGTGAATACGGGAACATCGTTGTCCCTGGCCACTTTTATGATCAGGTTGATGGAAGAATTGGCCACCGTGTCGCCTCCGATATACACCGCTTCCACACCCTTTGCCATCAGCGACCTTACTGCCTCCGAAACCTCCGTTGTATTGGCGGCTATGGCTTCGATCAGCTGAATGCCAAGCTCCTTGCAAACCCTGCGTGCCTCTGTAACACATGCAAGTGAGCACTGTTCCCCCGGGTTCCAGACCACCCCAACCCGTTTTATTTTCGGGTTGAGCTCATGGAGGATCCTGAAAGACTGTGTAACCGGTTGAAATGAACCTATACCGACCATATAGGGCAGATGCTGCGTCGGGTCCGGGCCTGAAATGCCGACTCCTGCACCGTAGGGATCGGTCACAGCACCAAACACATGGATTTTTCTGCTGTTCTGGTTTGCCTTGGAAAAGGTCTGCAATGCCACTGTGCTTGAAGTGATCACCAACTCGTAAGGGCCGTTCGCGATCTCTTTCGCTATGGCGTTGGCGGTGTTCATGTCTCCCTGCGGATTAAACATTCGTATATTCCCCTGATCGGAGGCTATATAACCCTCTGATTCAAGCCGGTCAAGAATGCCTGCCACATGATTGTCGAGAAGTGGAGTGGACGATATCTGCATGATGGCTATCTTCGGGAACTCCCGTTCCCCTCTTTTCCTGGCCGATTTGCGCTGCTCAAGGTCCGACAGCAATAAAATGGCCGATGCCAGCAATATCAGCATCGTTGTCAGCCACAGGTCTTTGATGATTTGCCTGATGCTTTTCATGTTGATAAAGGTAAAGATCAGTATGGGTTAAAAGTGCCCCTGCGGAAAGGCTCCGGAGAGTGACACCTGTGATGCAATCCGATGATTCCTGGAGAAGGCACAATGGAAGGTTATTTTCTGCAAGCCGATTCCTGGTCCGGAAACAATGCAAAGATGTTTGAGAACCCGGCAATGGTAAAAATTTCCATGATGGATGGCTGAAGGCTGCACAGCTTCAGTTGCCCGCCTTCCGCCTGCGCCTTTTTCTGTGCGAGCAGAAAGATACGCAAGCCGGAGCTGCTGATATAATCAAGCCCCGTGCAATCGATCACCACTTTTGATCCGGCTTCGATCAATGGCAGCAACTTCGTTTCGAAATCCCCGGCCGTGACAGTATCCAGGCGACCAAACACTTCAACAATCGTGTGTTCGTTTGATTTTTCCATGTGTGTTTTCATAGTAGATACCCTTGAATATGGATTTTAAGTCTGATTTTGATTTCCTTTGCGTTTCGGAGAATGAAAAAATCGTCAAAGATGAAGTAAAAATAATACTATTAAAGAGAAACCAAAATGTAATATCGGGTCTGGTTGAAAATTTTATCGAAATATTGCCCCTGATGAACATCACACAAAAAAAATGCATGAACAGGTTGTGGTGAAAAAAAATTCTATCTTTGACCAAAGGGTAAATCTTTTATTTCAGAGAATCCTCAAAAAAAATTCTTACTGATTATTTAACACAAACAGATGGAAAATTTTTTAACCATTCCTGAAGAGATTCTGCTGCTATCCGTGAGCGACAGTGGCGGAACAATTCCAGCCGGGAAAAAGTCCGAGGTGGTCCTGGCTGCTTCCGTGCTGATGGACCTGGCCTTTCGAAACAGGCTCGATTCCGACCTCGACCAGCTTATTTTGGTAAGTGACACCCCGATCGGTGATGTGGTGCTTGATGAAGCACTGCAAATGATCTTCGCAAAGTCGGAAAAGCAGGACCCTGCCTATTGGATATCGCAGCTTGCCCTCCGTTCCGGGGAATTTGCGGAATACATTGTCGCAAACCTGACCGTCAAAAAAATCCTTAAAGTGGAGAACCAGAAGATCCTGTGGTTTTTCTCGAAACGGAAATACCCCCTTCTGAAAGACCAGGAGATCAAGGAAGTAAAGGAAAGAGTCAGGGAGATCGTTTTCAGCGGGGATATTCCTGACATCAGGGATATAGTGATTATAAGCCTTCTCCATTATGGTGGGCTGCAGGGTCTGGTATTTACCGATGCCGAGCTTGCAGAAGTTGAAGGCAGGATAGAACAGATAGCCAGAATGGATCTTATCGGACAGGCCATCTCAAAATCCCTCGCATCAATTGTTGCAACTCCTTTCACCTCTCTCGCGGGGCAGATGTTCAAGGCAAAGACAGCTGAAGAAAAGCTTGAACTGCTGGTAACGGAGATGAAGGATAAGTTCAGCATCGATGATCCTGAAGACCTTCCTGCCTGGCTGAGGAAAGGTACCGCGCAGTACCAGAAAACCCTTGACTTTGTGAGGGAAAAGGGAACAGCGGATATCTATTACCATCGGATCAAAGATCAGTATTTCCTGAGAACTTACGGGTCGCATATACACCTGTTCGGGGGTGGCGCCTGATTTGAATCATCCTTTGATAATCCTAAATATTTTAATCCATGGAAATAACCATTTCGAAGTCCGGCTCAGTTGAAATCGTTGAGCTCAGCGGCAGGATCGATGCTACAAATTCCGGTGAACTTGAGAAAGCACTGACGAAAAGCATTGAAGGGGGTGCCTCAAAATTGTTGATTGACCTTGAGAATCTGGAATACATCAGCAGTTCGGGACTGAGGGTCTTTTTATTGATTGCCAAAATGCTTGAGAAAAAGGGAAAGATCGCTCTGTGCAAGATGCAATCGCAGGTTGAACAAATTTTTACCATCTCCGGTTTCAACACCATTTTCCCTATTTTCGCCCATAGAGAAGATGCTGTTTCAAACCTGAACAAGGTTTCCTGATACCATGTCGACAGGGTCAAAAACGGCACGCCTGGAATTGCCCAATGAGATTTCTGCATTGGAACGTTTGACAAAATTTGTTGACAATCTGGCTGAACAGTGGAATCTGCCTGATTCTTTGGTCATGAAGCTGAATCTTGCGCTGGAAGAAGCGTTTACCAATATCGTCAATTATGCATTCAGCGATGATCTGTTCCATCCCATCTCTGTCATCTTTTCGAAAGATAATGGCTTGATCAGAATTGAATTGCTGGATGATGGCATTGCGTATGATCCGACCGGAATGGAGGATCCGGACACCCAGTTGCCGATGTCGGAACGTAAGATCGGGGGGTTGGGTATTTTTCTTATCAAACAGATGATGGACTCGGTTACCTACAAACGTGAAGGGGATAAAAATCACCTGATCATTGAGAAGCAGTGTTGAGATTTCCTGTACACGATAATAAAGGTAACCCGCAAATATGTTACTTCATGAAGGTATTTCAAGCAAACCATAACCTGTTCCGCTTATCCATCCCATGGATCACAGCCGGGGTTCTTGCCCTTACCGCGTGTAATGCCGGCAGGCAGGACAATGAAAATTCCTTGAAGGATACAACCCCTGATTATCACGCAACCGAAAAGCCTCTTACCAGGGTGCGTTTTCTGCCATACTGGGTGAGCACGGCCCAGTTTGCAGGTTATTATGTGGCAGCGGAGAAGGGGATATACGAGAAGTATGGGATTGACATTGAAATCATTCCCTTTCAACCTTTTTTGACAAACACTGCCACCCTGTTTGAAAACGGGGAAGTCGATTTTGCGGCAATCTGGCTTGAAAATGCGATCGGATTGAAGGCATCGGGCGCTGACATCGTCAATATAGCACAACCTTCTACCCAGTCATCACTCATGCTCATCACAAAAAAGAGCAGCGGTATTGCCACCCTGGAGCAAATGAACGGAAAGAAGGCCGGGATATGGGAGGGGTTTGACCTTCAGCCGAGGGCGTTATTCAGCAAATATGGCCTGGATGTTAAGATCATTCCGATCGGAAGCACCAACAACCTCTTTCTCAAAGGGGGCGTGGACATCACCGTAGCCAACTGGTTCGATGAATACCATTCCATTCTGAATACCGGCTTTAATCCGGATGAGCTCAACACCTTCTTTTTCAAGGATTATGGATTTAACTTTCTCGAAGATGGCATCTATTGTCCGGCTGAATTGCGGGAAAGTAACCCCCAACTGTGTGAAGCTTTTATCAAGGCAACTTTTGAGGGATGGCTCTATGCCTTCAGCCATCCTGACCATGCCCTGGATATAGTGATACAACGCGCCAGGGAGGACAAGATTCCGGTGAACAGGGTACATCAGCAGTGGATGCTCGATCGGTACAGGGATCTTTATTTTCCCAGGGGAAGCACGAATATCAATACCCGGCTCAGCAAAGAAGATTACCTGGCTGTAGGCAACCTGTTGCTGGAAGGTGGACTGATCAAAGAGCTTCCGACTTTTGAAACATTCTATCAACCTGTTGTCAGACAATAACCGTGATCATCCATGAACATCCTGCCAAAATGGAGAATGCGTTTTAAGGAGCCCGGATTGGCCTTTAAAATGATCCTGTATATATTTTTCAGCATCGCCCTTATTTTTGCCGGCATCTTCTGGTACAATTACAATATCTCAAGAAAAATCGTTGAAAAGAACATAAAGCTGAATGCTGAAAACCTTACCATTGCCACTGTCCTGAAGGTGAACCAGGTCTTGAGCACAGCCCAAAAGATACCCGATAACTTCTCAAAGATTATCGAATCCTATGATTTAAAGCATGATGATTACAAATCCCTGTTGAGGGGGATCATTGAAAACAATGAGGATATTTACGGAACGGCGCTGGCATTTGAGCCCTATTATACCAGTGATACGGTAAAATACTATGCCCCTTACTTCTACAGGAACGATAGCACAATCACCTGGAAGAACATCGGGAATGAACATTACGATTACTTCACCATGGATTGGTACCAGATACCGCGTGAACTGGAGAGGCCGGTCTGGAGTGAGCCCTATTATGACCAGGGGGCCGGGAATACGATTATGAGCACCTACTCGGTTCCCATATTCAAGACCGTGGATGGGGAAAGGAAGGTCATCGCCATTTTGACCATGGATATTGAATTGGGATGGCTTAACGATGTGATGGGCGCAGTGAAGATCTTTGAGACCGGGTACGCTTTTATGGTTTCCGGAACAGGCACTATCATAACCCACCCCGATAAGGATATTATGTTTAACGAGACGATTTTCAGCATCTCTGATCTGCAAAAGTCGCCAATGCTCCGGGAGATCGGCCGGAACATGATCCACGGCAAAACGAGTTTCGCAGAGTTCGAATACTTTAATAT
>JAWOGX010000188.1:0-7928 GCA_046496455.1 Bacteroidales bacterium
AGTAGTTTTCAGCACAACCGGATAGTAGCCTTCTTCGGGAACAAGGGTAATATCCTGGTGAGCAACCATTGCAATGTATCCAATGTTGGGATCGGTGGGATGGAAAGCAGCTTTCACTTCAACAGGGTACTCTTTTTCGAGGGTGGTCAGGAGCGCACCGTCAGTGCAATAAAAATGTTGCTTTGCCACAGTAAATTCCATTTCCTGGGTTGTCGCATTGAATACGCCCTTATAAAGCAGCAGGGTGTCATTATAGTCAATGGCATCCACGATATTGGCATCGGCCCCAAGAACGAAACCATTGGAATTGATGGTCAAAGCCGTTGGAATGAGGTGATAAATTCCACCACCGGTTGTTAATGAGGTTTGCACATTTGAACTGCTATCAATCTTGTAGGTACCGATTCCGACACCACCCCAGCTACCGCCGTTTGACCCATCCAGTGTGGCAGCAAAAGAGACCACATAGGCATTATCGGGATTGGTATTGGCTGCCGGGTTGTAGATCAGTGCCTGCGGATAACGGGCATTGAAATGGGTAATGTTATCAGGAGAGTAGACCGGGCCGAGGTTTCCATTCCAGGTTGCACCACCATCTTTGGAAATATCAACCGTCATGTATCCTGACCCCGGACTCACATCACCCCTATGGATGAATGAAACGGTATTAAGGGCAGGATCAGCCCAGATTGCTGTTTTCCCACCGGCATACAATCCATAGGCGTTGCCTGAAGTACCACCCGTCGGGACAATGGTAATCGCACGCCCGTCCTTGTTGATCGACTTCACCGGCTGAGCAACCACTGTGTTCATTGGCAGTGCTTGATTGACCGTCACATCAACAACCCTTTTGTTGGGCTTACTTACAGTTTCCTTACTCGTTTGCGCCATCACTGAAACTGCAAAAAGTGAAACCAGACCAAAAAGTAAAATCTTCTTCATCGCTTAAATTTTTAGTTTATAAATCATGTTGGTTGCATCTTTACTCATGGCAAATATAAACGATCCTTCATCAAAAACAAATTCTGCAGCATATTTTTTTATTCACCGGACTTCTTCACCATCTGCAATTGTCGGCGGAGCAAGTCAATAAAAAACCTGATATCCGATCTGCGCATTGTATAGGATTTCCATGGGGCACGGGAGGTGGCACCAAAGACGATCAGAAGATAGAGAAGAGAAATGAAATAGGTGATGGAGGCGGCAAGTGCGGCACCTTTTAATCCATATTGCGGTACCAGCAGGAAACAGAGCAGGACAATAAACCCAAGGCCGATCAACGACCCGATTGTATTGATGTGGTATTTCCCGGTACCTGCAAAGTGATGGGACAGGATCATGGCACCCGACATAAAAACAATCCCGGGAGCAAGCCATACCAGAACCTCATGAACGCCTTCAAAGCGTGCACCAAACAGGAAAAGGTAAACACTCTCCGGCAACGCGACCATAATGAGCACCAAAAACAATGTGAGCATTGTTGAAAACTTAAAAAGCCTCAGGGTGAGTGTCACCGTATCGTCTCCTTGTTTTGAATTTGCAATCCAGGAGTACTGCACCATCGCAATGCTTTTCCCGAAAAGCCAGATTCCATCAGCAAATTTATTGCCTATTTCGAAAACGCCAAGAGACGCCCTGCCCAGGAAACTTTCAACAAAATAGTAAGTCAGCCTGTAATTGAAGAACTGTGTCAGGTTTGCGATCTGCACATAAAAGCCATACCTCAGCATATCCCTGATCAGGCCCCGGGTTTCTTTGACAGGATGGCCGCTGACCAGGGAGAGTACCTTAACGGTGCCTAATACAAGATGCAAACTCCAGGAAACATAAAGTGTCAGGAGATAATTCCGGATGGAGGGGACGTCAAGCACATAGAACAGAAGCACCACAAGAATGATCATCATCATATACTGAATGAACGATATGAGATTGAAGAATCTGATCAGCCCCTTGCCTATCAGAATATTCTGATTGACAAAATTGAATCCGAAAATCAGAGAAAGAAAGAAGATATCAATGGCATATTCGGTCGGTTCAATTTTCAACAGGACAAAACAGGCAATGCCAACCCCTGAGGCGATAAAGGTCCAGCCATAAGAGATTCTGGCGATCATCCCGAGTGAGTATCTTGGCACCAAAAAAACCAGGGCACCACTACCAACAAGATTATTCAGCAAGAGGATGATTGTGATGGCAAGCAGAATCAGCCCTATGGTCCCCATTGCGGCCGGGCCCAGCAGCCTGGCACTGATCATCAGGATTGCGAAAGCAACCAGTGTGTTGACGATCTTGACTATGGTAGTATTGAGGATGTTTCTGAACATGCAGTCACTGATTTAATACCATATTATATATGTTAAAAATCCTTCTTCCCACAGAAGTCAGGTCAAACTGCTCCACGGCCTCTCTTCTGATTCCTTCACTGTCAAACCGGGTATCAAAATCCTCATCCATCAGTGTTGCCAGTGCGGAGAAAAGTGCTTCTTCATCACCCGGGTCCACCAGCAATCCATTCCTGCTGTGAATCACCCCGGGAATACCGCCCACGCGGGTGGCAAGCACCGGAATACCACAGGAAAGGGCTTCATTGATCACTACCGGCATGTTTTCATAGTTGCTGAACATCACCAGCATATCTGAGCCTGCCAGTTCCGAAGCGACACCCTGAGCATCCATTGCTCCGGTAAATTCCAGGGTTGGCGGATTCAAAACAAGTTCTTCTGCAAGCCTGAATACCTTAAGGTAATCTGCTCCATCCCCGATCAGCTTCAACCGGAAATCCCGGCCGGATTTTTTTAAGCTTGCAAAAACCCTGATCATGCCGCTGATGTTTTTTGCACGATCATCGAATGTGGAGATATGCACAAAATTCAATACCCGTCTCTCTTTGGGTTTAGCGGAAGGTTTGAATAATGCAGTGTCAACGACATTGGGAATGACAATATAGTTGTCATGGATCAAACCATGAGACTTCATGGCTGATGCAAGATCCATGGTTACCGGCATTACTGCACCTGACGCTTCTACAACCTTTCTGGTAATCGCTTTTCTCAACCAACCCCGGTAATAAAAATTCTGTGGCAGATACCGCGACCAGTGCTCTGTGATTACGTATGGGATATTGAATCTCCTCTTCAACCAAAACGCGACAGCGCCAATTCTTGTTAAAATATGCACATGGTTAATATCTGGTTTTCCCCATTGTTTTACAGCCATATGCCAGGCCTGATGCCAGGCAGACAACATCCTGACAAAGGTTACAATACGACCCGCCAGGGGGATTGAAGATTCATGGTAAAACCAATAGAGAACAGGGATGCCTTCAATATTTTCAACAACAGGATTTTCGATTCCTTTCAAGTCCCTCCTTTTATCCACATAAATTACTGAAACATCTGCAAACCGCTGCACCGCCATGGCATGCCTGAGGACAAACAGTCCCCAGAGAGGGTCATCAGGATGTGGAAACCAGCGTGGCAGAAAGAAGACTCTCATAAATTCGTATTACAGGCAAAGGTAGAAAAGAAAACCGACTGTTATTTGTCCCGATTTTTTTTTGCAGGATGAATTATTTTCGTACTTTTGCTCCCCGAAAGACGGTGGTTGTAGCTCAGTCGGTTAGAGCGCCAGATTGTGGATCTGGAGGTCGTCGGTTCGAACCCGATCTTCCACCCTTGCACAGGAGGCTGTCCAAAAATGGACAGCCTTTTTTTAACCCATTGATTCGACCATCGTCGGAAAGTATTCTGACCACCAAATCAACCCGGCCCATTAAACAGGCATGGTTGCGTCGGGGTAACCTCTGCCGGGCGGGGAAATGGCTCATCGATCCACACTGCCACAAGTCATTTTTCACGAACAGGTTATGCCGGATAACGGATCGATGAAAGCATACGGGTACGGAGGCTATACGGGCCCGATGATAAATTTTGCTCAAATGCAAGGTGCTATGCTCCGGGAAACCATTACCTGCCCCTGAAACATTTGCCCAAATAATTTCACATCCTCAACATCAACAGTGTTGAAGTAAGATATCGGGTAAAACTGGTAAAACCCGTTGATCTATTCCCCGGGTTAAGGCTTCTTCTTCGGAGCGACGATGGTCATGGTGCCGATCCTGTCCACAGGGATTAGCGTAGTACCGGCCAAGTATGATCCGTAGATATGGACGGTTACGGTCCCGGTGTTTGCAAGAGACTGCACGTATGGATTCGCCTGAAGAGAAGCACGGTCGAACTCAACAAAGGTGTTGCAAGCCGTGCCATAATGCACCGTAGCTGCCAAGGCTACAAATTGGCCGTTCAATGTCATGCTGATGCTGACACCGTCTATGGCTCCTGCAGGACATCCTCCAAACTGGCACTGGATGGTTTCAAAATTCCCTACGGCATTCAGTACAAACATATCCGGAGAAACGGACATGGGGTCTTGCCCTGAAGCGGCCCGGGGTGCGGAAGTGAGCATCATGCCCACCATCAGAGGGAGTAAAAATCCCATGAAGTACTTTTTCATTTTCATCGTGTTGAAATTAGTAATGAAAGCACAGAAAGGGAGTTGGCCTGTATTGCCCCGAATCCCTTTGAAAGTTGTATGTAAAAGTACAACCATTTTACAGGAATTCATAACCGTAAAAAAAAAAGTACTTACTTGTTGCCCTGCTGCTGAATGATCCTGTTGTACTTTGATGCGTTGGCAGGATCGATGTTGGTAAGGATCTGCACGACCCGCGACTTTTGCATGTTCGGGGCATTGGAAAACATCTTCACCAGTTCATCTGCTTTGGCATTAAGCAAAACAGTGAGAAGATAGAGGTTTGGCCGCTCGTTGTAAACCCTTTGAAGCACCATCAGGGCATCTACCACCGCCTGTCTGCCCGTTTCCACATTGTCGTACATATTGTCCAGTCCAAGACGGTGGTAACTGTAAAGCATATCTTTCAGGCCCTGGTACCTTGAATTGGTGATGTTCTCAAGCAACCAGTAGCGGTTCCGGTCATTCTCAAAAGCCTTCCAGCCTGTGGCCCTGTTATCGCCCTGCGCATTGTTGACAATGGCCTGGGCTTTGTCGAAATAGGGCGTGCCGCTCCCCTTCTGAAAAGTCTCAAAATCAATCCCGATGATGATGTAAGCGTAAAATGCCAGTACTGAAGTGAGGTTGTTCAGGTGAGAGTTCTCAACCCAATCGAGGGACTGATCCTGGATGTACTCGAACCGAAGGTTTTTGTCGAGATGGGAAAAAACGGGCGTCTTGTACGAACTATTGAAAACAGGGCGTGTTGATTGCACAAAAATCTGTGCATCAAACACATCAGAAGTTTTGCTGTTGATGGTGATCATAATACTGCACTCTATCCGCTCCTCCACCTTGAAATTATGGCTTGTCCACTTCTTATTGTTCATCAGTTCATACAGGGAGGTCTGCAAGGTGTTGTAGAGGGTCCGGTCACTACCCTGATCCTGTTGTGCACTGATCTGCACCGAACAATAGAGCTCCTGGGCGGCAATACCGGCACTGAGAAGGAGAGCAATCGAAAAAATCAGCAATATTCTGATCATCAGTAAAATTTTTATTGGTGAGATTGATCCGGATGAACCGGGATCAGGGTTTGGATATGATCCAGAATCTGTTCTGCCACCCTGGCTTTGCTCATTAATGGGAGTTCCACGTGGATTCCCGAGCGGCCAATGAGTGTAACGATATTGGTATCTGTGCCAAACCCGGCACCGGGGTCATTGATCGAATTGAGAACGATGAGATCGGCATTTTTATTTTCCAGCTTGTTCCCGGCATTTTCGATTTCATTTTCGGATTCAAGGGCAAAACCGACCACCAGCTGGTTTTTCTTTTTCGACTTACCGAGTGTTGCGAGGATATCCCTGTTTTTCAACAGGTTCAGGACCATACTCTCCTTTTCCCCTTTTTTCAGCTTCTGTGGTGCGGAATATTCCGGTTTAAAATCAGCCACAGCGGCAGCCATCACGATGATATCCGACTCCGGAGCAAGGGCGATACAAGCATCGAACATTTCATCGGCGGATGTAACGGGGAGGACCTTAATGCCGGGATGGTTTATCCTGATGTCGACGGGTCCGCTCACAAGGTGCACTTCAGCTCCCCGTTCTGCAAAGGTGGCAGCCAGGGCATATCCCATTTTACCGGAGCTGTGGTTACTCAGGTATCTCACAGGATCGATGGCTTCACGGGTTGGGCCAGCCGAGATCAGCACGCGTTTTCCGGCAAAGTCACTTTTTTTTTTGAACCACTCCTCAATACGCGCCAGGATATTTTCCGGCTCCTCCATCCTGCCTGCACCACAAAGCCCGGAGGCGAGCTCCCCTTCGACAGGCTCAATGAGGTGAGCGCCAAGGGCCACCAAATTCCTGATATTGTGCTGGGTGGTCGAATGCTGATACATATCCAGATCCATTGCCGGAGCAAAGAAGACCGGGCAACGAGCCGCAAGCCAGGTTGTGAGCAGCAGGTTGTCAGCGATCCCGGTTGCCATTTTCGCCATGGTGTTTGCGGAAGCCGGTGCAATCAGCATCAGGTCGGCATGGACACCCATATCCACATGGCTGTGCCATGTGCCGTCCTCCTCATTAAAAGGCTTGGTCAAAACGGGATTTTCAGAAAGCACAGAGAGGGTGAGCGGTGTCACGAAATGGTGTGCATCAGGGGTCAGGATTACCTGCACTTCAGCCCCCCTCTTCCTGAGAAGCCTGATCAGCAGCGGTATCTTATATGCCGCAATGCTGCCTGTAATGCCAATGATAATCTTTTTGCCCTTAAGCATGCTTTTTGTTCAGATCAAAGGAAAAGGCTTAGAAGTCCCCTGGCTTTTCCTTGTGCGGATTTCTGTAATAGATTCCTTTGTCGAGATACTCCTGGATGGCAAGCAGCGAAGGCTTCGGGAGCTTTTCATAATGCTTGGCAATTTCAATCTGTTCACGGTTTTCAAAAACCTCTTCGAGATTGTCGTTAGACCCGGTAAACTCTTCCACCTTCTTGTTCAGTTCCTGCTTTAACTCCAGGCCAATCTGGTCTGCCCTCCTGGCAATCAGCGCCACAGACTCGTAAATATTCCCTGTGAGGTTGTTGAAATCAGCCATCCTTCTTGTAACGGCCTCCTGTTCAGCTTTAACCCTTTTGTAATCCATTATTCAATATTGATTTTTGCTATTTCTGATTCTATTCTTTTTGAAATCGCATCAGCCCGGCTCCGATAGGAACCCTCCGGGAATGATGCCACATAGTTTTGATAGGCCTGCCGGCTATCCTGCAGACGTTCCGGTTTTTTGGCGGCAACACTGTTGGATGCGTACCTGAATGATGCATCAAGCAACAGAAACAGGGCTTCCTCGCGATGTACCGAACCCGGATTGTTCTTGGCAAAAAGTGTCAGTGCCGTAATGGCGCTCCGGTCATACCCGGTGGTATGGTATAGTTTTGCCTTTTCAAAGCCCTTCTTTTCCAGCTTTAACCTCAGCTCATCAATGTACAGGTTGGCCGTATCGACCCTTGGGCTGTTGCTGTATATGTTGATGAATGTCTGCAACTGGCTGATCGCATCATAAGTGCTTTCCTGGTCAAGACTGTATTTCGGAGAATCGAGGTACTTGCAGTAGGCGCTCATAAAGAATGCCTCCTCGGTTTTATCACTTTTGGGAAAAGTAACTGCATATTTCTGGAAATAAAAGGCAGCTGTGAGATAATCGCCCATATGGTAATATGAGTAGGCATACTTGAAGAAGACCTCCTCGGCACGGGGCTGGCCACGGAAGATGACGAGCAGTTCATCGAACAACTGCTGTGCCTTGAAGTAGTCCTTCTTGTCGTAATAGTTCAGGGCTGCTTCATATTTCTTTTCATAATCCTTGCTCTTGGATAACTTGTTATATCCGTCACAAGATGATAACATTAAGGTTATC
>JAWOGX010000323.1:0-5627 GCA_046496455.1 Bacteroidales bacterium
ATTTTTTTCTCGCCAAGCCGCAGAGCCGCCAAGCCCTTCGTCCCCCCCACTTTGCGCCTTTGCGTCTTTGCGTGATTTTTTTTCTCGCAGAGCCGCAGGGCCGCCAAGCCCTTTAGAGGTTGTTTACTATTCTTTTTATCCCGTCTTTTATTAGTTTTTCATTAAAATTAATTAAAAGCCCCAGCTTTAAACCAGTTATTTTCAAGTAAGTAAGTAGCTGTTTAGGATGAACTGGTAGCACATGCTCCAATGATTTGATTTCGATGATCACTTTTTTCTCAACGATGAGATCGGCTCTGAAACCAAGGTCCATTTTCAGATTATCCCAGAAAACAGGAATTCCCTTTTGCCTTTCGACATACAAACCTGATTTTGTTAACTCGTAATACATGATCTCCTCGTAAACGGATTCCAACAAACCTGGCCCCAGGGTGGTGTGTACTTTGTAGGCTGCTTCAACTATCTCTTTCGATACCTCGTTCTCTTTCATCTTTGCCTTATCTGGGTAAATAATCGACAGTCATTCATTTTATTCAATCACAATTTCATCGGCAAAGATCCACGCCTTGTCCCCGGCACCCGGGTGCCACGGTGGGCAAACCCCGCGGTTTTTGGCTGTCACCCTGACAAACCTGGCGTTCTGTCTGACCGGAGGTGTTGAGAAATCATGGGTGACAGTACCGTTATGGCGGTCAGGAATGATATTTTGTTCGCTCCCTACCTGTTGGTAATTGACACCATCGTTGCTTATCAAGAAAGTTACTTCCAGCGGCATGAATATCCAGGCGCGCTGATCCTGCAGAAATCCTACGCTGATTTTCCGTATCATCTTTTCCTCCTCAAGCTCTACAATAGCATCAAGGTTAACCTGGTGGTACCCCTGCCATCTTCCGGTTCTGAAGTCGTTGCCACCACGGAGGAAATCGATCAGGGCATGATCTCCTCCGGCTGGGTATTGGGGTGCATAGGCTGTGTTAAGCCTGATGGACCTGTTCTCAGGAATCTTATAAAAATAGGCGCTGATTTGGTGACTCGGTGTATGGTCCGCAACCGAAGCCGCTGCAGTGAAGAGTTTGCTTTGGTTAATGATAGCGCCCTGTAACGGGTCTCCGGCTGCCATCGGCGGATCGCTCAGCCACGAGATCACAGCATTGGGGTCTGCATGGGCAATCCGCACCTCCTGCTCATCGAAAAAGACCTCTTCCCCCATACTGAAGAAAGGAACAGGGGTAATCAGGTGATCAGTGATCGCCGAGGTTGGCCGGTCAGTGGCTTCAATCCCCAGTACGCTTTCAGCCCTGGATCCCATCAGGAACCTGATGTCACCCCCCTGCATCACCTCATCATGGGTGATGTAAGCCCGGGTAAATGGCTTATCGTTCATGACCGCCCTGCTTATGTATCGGCTGCCTGATCTGTTACCCCGGGCACGTACCAAAAACTGTTTCCCGTTTTCGAGGTGGATCAGGATTTCACTGAACTGCGGCGATCCGATCACGTATTCGTTACTGCCAGGGCAGACCGGATAAAATCCCATGGCCGACATCACGTACCAGGCCGACATCTGCCCGCAGTCTTCGTTTCCGCAGAGACCATCCGGTTTGTCGGTGTACATCTCCTGCATGATCTTTCTGGTCATTTCAGCCGTTTTATGTTGCTGACCCAGGTATGCATACAGGTATGCCATGTGGTGGCTGGGCTCATTGCCGTGGGCGTATTGCCCTATGAGCCCCGTGATGTCAGACTGAACCCTGCCGGTCATCTCTGAACTGGTGGAAAAAAGTTCATCAAGCATCTCTGTGAAATGTTGCTCGCCACCCAAAAGGTTCATGTAGCCCGCCAGGTCGTGAGGCACATAAAAGGTGTATTGCCAGGTGTTGGCCTCCGTCAGATGGAAGTTTACCTCCCTGGGGTCGAAAGGGGTGATGAAGGAGCTGTTCTGTTTGGGTCTGAAAAACCCGGTGGAGGGATCATAAAGGTTCTTGTAATACTGTGCCCTGCGGATGAACTCTGTGTAAAGTGAGTCATTGCCCATCTCCCTGGCCATCATGGCAATACACCAGTCGTCATAGGAATATTCAAGCGTTTTCGAAACCGATTCGCTCTCTTTGTCAGCGGGGATGTAACCGTATTTCCGGTAAGCCTCCAGCCCGAAATGGTCGAGGTTGGCGCTGTGTACCATGGCCTCCAGGGCAAGAGAGGTATCATAATCCCTGATCCCTTTCCGGTAAGCATCAGCGATGACTGAGACACTGTGATAGCCTATCATGCAGTCGGTCTCGTTCGCTGCCAGTTCCCATACGGGTAGTCTCCCCCCTTGCTGATAATGGCGCAGGAATGACCTGATAAACTCGTTGGTTCTTTTCTGGTCAATGATGGTGAGCAAAGGGTGTAGGGTCCGGTAGGTGTCCCACAGGGAAAATACGGTGTATTGTGGTGAGCCTTCATCATGGTGGATGTTCATGTCCATGCCGCGGTAGCGTCCGTCCACATCCGACCAGAGGTTAGGGGCTAACATGGTGTGGTAGAGTGCTGTATAGAAGACCTGCCTGTCCTGTTTTGATCCTCCCTTAACCTCGATTTTTCCAAGTTCACTGTTCCAGATGGAGTCAGCGTCAGCAACAACCTTGTCGAAATCCCAGTGAGTGATTTCACTGTCCAGGTTTCTTAATGCCCCGGTCTGATCAACGGCCGAAATGCCAACGCGTATGAGCAGCTCATCATCATCCAGGTCGAATCCGAGCCATGCCTTTATGCCTGAAGAATCCGGTAAGGTGGCCATCGGAATCTTGTCTGACAGTGTTCCGGAATCATTGAGGAGATAGCTTTTGAAGGGTTTGCTGAACCTCAGTGCGAAATAAAAATGCTGTTCCCTGGCCCACTCTTCCGATATCCTGAACCCGGTAATGGTGGAGTCGTTCACGATCATAAGACCTGAACCCAGCACCTTGTCGCGATGCTCCAGGTCTATCACCAGCCCTGCTTCCCCTCCTCCTGTCCATGTGTAACGGTGCATGCCACTGCGGAGGGACGCAGCGAGATCGGCCTGAACCTTCGGGGTTTTCAGAAACACAGTGTATGTGCCCGGACTTGCAGATTCAGTGTTCTTGCTGAATGACGAGGCATAAGAACATATGTGGTCTGCACCTGTCCCGTTCTCCAGGCAGGGCTTGCCGGTCACAGGCATGATCAGCAGATCGCCGTAGTCGCTTACCCCGGTTCCGCTGAGTGCAGTATGCGAAAACCCGTAGATGGTATCATCCGAAAAGTGGTACCCGCTGCATCCATCCCACCCCTCCAGGCGGGTGTCAGGGCTAAGCTGAATCATACCGAAGGGGAGTGCCGCTCCCGGATAGGTATGCCCATGGCCCCCGGTGCCTACGAATGGATTGACCATGTCGGTAAAGGTGAGCTCGGTTTCATTGCAACCGGACAACAAACCCAGGAGGGCCAGGGTCGGGTAAATCCATAATCTCTTGAGGTGTTTCATCGGATACTTTGTTTGCCGTTCAGATTTTCGGGGATCCATTGGTGGTGGATGACCTTAAATTCAGCGTGGTATTGAGGAGCACGCTCTCTATGCCTTCTGATGAAGCTTTCTGTTCGATAAGTTTGGAAAGGAGCCTGACCGATTCAGCGGCGATCTCACGGGAGGGTTGCTCACAGGCGGTGATGGGTGGGTGCGAGAACCTGAACAGGTCAACATCGTCAAACGAGCAAAGGGCTATGTCTTCCGGAATCCGGAATCCGTGATTTCGGAGCGTACCCAGCACAGCTACTGCGAGGTTGTTGTTGGCAGTGAAAATGGCCGTTGCTCCGCCGGGTTGTTTGATCACTTCAGGAAGGACCCTCTCTATGGCTTCCGGTACGTCGTCAAAAGGAACATTGATGACCCACCGGGAACTGATCCTGATGCCGGAATCCTTCATCGCATCGCGATACCCTTTTACCCTGTCGCGTATGGTGCTCAGGTAGTTGGGACTCAATGAGACATGGGCAATCCTCTTATGACCCTGTGATATCAGGTGCCGGGTCAGTTCATAAGCCCCTTTGTGGTTGTTTACCAATACGGTAGGCACACCAAGCTTGGGCATATCCCTGTCAATGAGTACGATGGGGTACCCCAACCTCTTCAGCTCCATCAAAGCATTCGGCTTCCTGAGGGTTGAAGATACAATCAGCCCGTCAACCTGCCGGTCACGCAGCATCCTGAGCAACCGGTATTCCTTCTCATCTTTTTCATCCGAACTGCAAATGATAAGGTTGTAGCCCAGTTTGTTGACTTCATCTTCGATATACCGGGCGATCACGGCATAAAAGGGATTGGCAATATCGGCCACGATCAGGCCAATGGTGCCAGATTTGCCAATTCTTAACCCCCTGGCCATCTGGTTTGGAAAGTAATTCATCTCAGCCGCTTTTGCAATCACTTTGGCCTGTGTTGCCTTGCTGATACCGTGCTGGTCTCCTTTGTTGTTCAGTACCAAGGATATGAGTGTCTTGGAAACATGAAGCTCAGAAGAGAGATCTGCGAGCGAAACTCTTTTCATCGTTTGGTTGTTTTTCTTGCCAGTTTGTCGGAATTTCTCTTTTCCGAAAAGTTTTTGGCGTTTTTGTTTTGGTTTTTATACAGGGTAGAACGAAACATGGTAAAACTAAAACTTTTTAGTTTTCACTGAGCGAAAATATAATATTTTTCGCTAAAACGGTTTAGAGGGTTTATTTTTTTTTCTTTTTATGATGATAGTGTTTATTTTGGCTCCTGTAAATCATAATGGGATAAGCGGATCATGATGATTTCAATCTGGCAATATTGATGATGATCAGCCATGGAAAATACAGGCTCCTGCCCGCAATAATCCTGATTGCGGGATTTTGGTATTCATGCTTTAACAGTGATCCGAAACCAGTCAGCCCGGCAAGTGGTAGAGAGCCATCATCTTCAGGTAACGATAAATATTTCGCTGGATTAAGAATGCTGGATATTCAGGAGCTTGACTCTGCAATGCATTGCTTCCGGCTTTCCCGCAATTATTTCAGTCAGGAGGGCGATTTTGCCGGACAGTTCAGGGCGCAACTTCGAATCGGAGATGTATTCCGGATCCGGGGGAATCTTGCACAGGCTGATTCGATGCTGAATATCGCTGAAACCGGTTTTGCGGAACTTGCACACCATCATCCGTTGTTGGAGTCAGAGCTGCTCCATTTCAGGGGTGTGATGCATAGGATAAGCGGGAATGTTGATTCGGCAATAATCTGTTATCAGCGTGCAATATCAGTAAGAGGGACCTATAGCATAGACGACACACTGCTTCTGCCTGCACTGGTTAACCTGGGAAATCTGCTTTTTTCGCGTCGGGATTTTGACCTTGCCACGGAGTATTACTGCTATGCTGATTCTCTGGCTCATTTCAAAAAGACTTATGACAGAACCTATGGAATCCTGTTGCAGAATGCGGCGCTCAATTATTCAGCAGCCGGGATGTTTGATTTGTCGGATATCTTTTTTCAGAAAGCGCTTGCCGTGTTAAGGAGCACGGTGAAAGGGGATGACCTGCAGTTGGCGGTGTGCCTGAACCTGTATGCCACTGCACTCATCCGCAGGGGGGGGCATCAGGAAGCACTGG
>JAWOGX010000294.1:0-5328 GCA_046496455.1 Bacteroidales bacterium
ATTTTTACTGAGGGATGGGTAACAGATTCATTATAGGGGGTGAGTTTACGCTGGAGCCGGGGGCTGCGGACAGGGTTGTCATGCAAACGGTTGAGGGGTTTGTTGCGCAGCACCATCCAGGCTATTTCAGTTCAATGACGGGTGGTGGGTACTATTCGCTGAAGGTGATCCTGCGGCATCTCCGTGAGCGCGGGCTGACTGACCGGCCGGTGCTGCTCCCCTCCTATCTGTGCCCGACAATCCTGATTCCGTTCAGGGAGCTGAACATCCCGTTCTCTTTTTATCCTGTTGACGAACAGCTCGCACCAAGCCGGGATGCATTGCTGTCCCTGATTAGCCACCCGGCATCCCAAACCCTTCTGTTCATCCCTTACTTCGGATTCAGGGCAGGGAATGCAACGGAAGAACTGTTGCTGCAACTGTCGGAATCCGGTCTCACCATCATCGAAGACCGCGCACAATGCCTCTTCCCGGACTTCAGTCCCATCGGGGATTTTATCTTTTACAGCTTCAGGAAATTCCTTCCCGTGGATGGAAGCGTGTTGCTGAGCAAGGAGGAACTCACCTTCACCATTGACCACCAGAATGAACCCTATATCAGCAGAAGAAAAGAAGCCCGGGAACTGCGGCACCGATTTCTCTCCGGAAATAAAGATACTGAAGCCCGGTTCCTGGAGCTGATCAGTTCATCCGAGGAGGATTATTACCGTCAGGGTATTGCCGGCTTTTCCCCTGAAAACCGGATGATCATGGAGAGGATCGATCTTCGGGGCGAAGTAGAGAAACGGAGGGATATCTTCAGGCTGTTGCACAATAACCTGATCGATTTTGCCTTATGGCCCAATCCCGACATCACGACCGCATCACCGCTCTGTTACCCCATCAGCATCAAGGATCGTGATCAAACCCAGGCAGCTTTGAAAGCTTACCAGATATTCGCACCCGTTCACTGGAAACTGACACCAGGGGATGTGCCGGCAGCATTCCGGGCTTCCCATGCGCTCTCCCAGTCAATCCTCAGCCTCCCCATCCGCACTCACCTGCCTGAAGAAGCCTATCAACACCTCATTAAAAGAATTAAGAACCTCCCTCAACCTAGAGAGGGATAATCGCAGATGTATACCATTGTATTTCAGCATATATTTATCTGCGAAAATCAGCGTAATCTGCGGGAGCAAATTTTCAGAGTGAAATCAAAATTAAAATCTGCCCTTCCCTTCGACAAGCTCAGGGTAAACTGGCTCAGGGACCGACAATCTGCAATCATAAATCAGCAATCAAAAATCCTCATGCTAATTCTACTGAATATCAATAAATCTGACCAATGGGATGAGCTGCTGAATTCGCTACCTGCGGATGAACGGGATCCGATGATGAGTGCAGCATGGTACCGCCATTTCGGGGAGCAGGGGTATGGGGAGGCGATGTGTGCTGCGGCTGTGGAGGGTGAAAAGATTGCTTTATACCCGTTTCTGAGGAATAGCATCAATGCCCTGGGATACAGTCTGGAACAGAAATATTACGACATACAGGGGGCGCCCGGATACAACGGGATTGCCACCAACAGTGATGATCCTGTGTTTCTGGCGATGTTCAGGGAGGAGTTTGCGGCATGGTGCAGGGAAAATAGCATTGTGGCAGAGTTCAGCCGGTGCAATCCTGTCACACGGAACCACACACGATTTGCGGATGAAGATATTTCCGAAGTGAACCGGAACATCATTGTAAACCTTCAGGGGGATTTTTCCGGGGATTATGACCGTTCGGTGCGGAAGAACATACGGAAAGCGGAGCGTGAAGGGCTCACCGTAAGCGTTGTTGCCGGAGATCAGGCAACCGGAACTGTTTTGGATGACTTCACCGCCATTTACCTCGACACTATGGATAGGAACGCTGCCAGCGAGGAATACCGGATGGGACTAAGTTTCTTCACGGGTATTGTCAACAGGATGAAGGATCAGGTCAGGGTTTATTTCACGAAGCTTGATCAGCTGCCGGTTGCTGCAGAGATGGTGGTATCGGGGAAGGCCACTGCATACTCGTGGATGGGGGGAACCTTATCAGACTACTACCCCCTTCGCCCGAACGACATACTGAAGGACTACATCATCCAGGATCTTGCTGAATCAGGCAGGCAATGGTACTGCCTTGGCGGTGGCCTCACACCCGGCGACGGAATATTCAGGTATAAACGAACCTTTGCCATGCATGGTGAGCGCTCATTCCATATCATGAAGAAGGTACACCTGCCGGGGATATACGAGGATATCCTCAACCAGTGGAGCAGCCGGAACCCCGGCAAAACTTCAGGCCGGCTTCTCCGATACCGGTACTGATCTTCAGTCGTTTCGAACGAATACGGAATAACATATTGACAAATAGATGAATACGAAATACTCACCGAATAATGGCATCAGCAACTGAAGCGCAAACCACCCGTTGGACCAGGAAACAATCCTCCATCCTGTTTATTGCAGCCCTCACTGCATTCATGGGCACCTTTCTGATCTCGGCCATCAATGTGGCATTACCCGCCATTGAAAAGAGCTTCAGCCTCAATGCGGTAATGCTGAGCTGGATTGTCACCTCATTCCTGTTGTCGACCGCCATGTTCCTGCTGCCGGTAGGGCGTTGGGGTGACCTCACCGGGGTACGCAGGCTTTTCAAGGCAGGGGTGCTCATCTTTTTGTTTTCGACGCTGCTATGCGGTTTGGCAGGGTCGGGATGGTGGCTGATCGTTTTCCGGTTTATCCAGGGAATAGGGGCAGCATTCACCAGCACTACCGGACAGGCGATCCTGGTATCTACCTTTCCTCCTCAACAGCGGGGCAGGGTGCTCGGCATATCCGTTACCGGAGTGTACCTCGGGCTTGCTACCGGCCCTTTTATCGGAGGATTTCTGACGCAATACCTTGGATGGAGATCCATTTTCTATGTGTCCACCGTGATGGGTGTGATCACCGCACTGATCGCCTACCGTTATCTTGGCAAGGATGAGCACACGGAAACCCGGACAGTCAAGCCCGACATCCGGGGCACCCTCTTCTATATGCTGGGGCTGGTTTCCATGGTGTACGGCTCGTCACTCATCCCCGCCGCCAGCGGATGGCTGCTGCTGACCGGAGGGGCTGCCGCCCTGGCCATTTTCTGGATCCTGGAGTCGAAGTCACGGATGCCGGTCATAGACACAAAACTATTCACCCACAACCGCCTGTTTGCGTTTTCGAACCTGGCCGCCCTGATCAACTACAGCGCTACATTCGCCATCGTCTTTCTCCTTAGCCTCTTTCTTCAGAAAGTGCGTGGGCTCTCCCCACGCGATGCCGGGATGATCCTCATCGCGCAACCGGTGATGATGGCGCTCTTCTCCCCCATCACCGGCAGGCTCTCAGACCGTATCGACCCCCGGATCTTCACCACCCTCGGAATGAGCATTTGCACACTCGGCCTCTTTGCCTTTGCCTGGCTCACGCCATCAACACCGCTCTGGCTGATTATCGCCCTTCTCCTCGGGGTAGGTACCGGATTTGCCCTTTTCTCTTCCCCCAATATGAATACCATCATGAGTTCGGTCCAAAGGAACCAGTATGGCCTCGCGTCCGGTACCGCTGCATCCATGCGCGTGGTGGGGCAAATCATCAGCATGACCGTGGTAACCCTCTTCCTCGCCGGCATCATCGGCAAGCAAACCCTCGATGCCATCCCTGACCACCTCTTTCTCAAAGCAATGAAATGGGCATTCCTTACCTTTGCAGCCATCAGCACCACCGGGATCTGGTTCTCCTACAACAGGGGATCAATAAAACGGGAAGTCTGATGCAGGAAAAACAGTTCACCAAAACTTATCCATCATCAACCCGATACTTCCGGATCTGAACATCCCATCCCAGCAATCATGAACAGCAACCGAACTTACCTGATCCTCACCCTGACCGCTGTTTTGGGTCTGCTGCTCCCCAGCCTGGTCCAGGAGGGGATGTTTCTGGATGGGTTAACCTATGCTGCTGTTTCCAAAAACCTGGCTAACGGGCTGGGCAGCTTCTGGAACCCGCATTACACCCAGACGCTTTATCCCTCTTTTCATGAACACCCACCCCTCGTATTTATCATTCAGTCAGGTTTCTTCCGGGTTTTCGGTGACGGATTTCTGACGGAAAGGATTTACTGCCTGTTCATTGCCATCCTCACCATAACTGGCATCACCCTTTGCTGGCGGCTCATGGCACAGGAGTCTGAACTCAGGGGTCAATTCTGGCTCCCGGTGCTGATCTGGATAACCACTCCACTCATCCCCTGGGCTTACACCAACAATCTCCTCGAAAACACCATGGGGGTGTTCACCCTCTTTTCGGTGTATTTTATCCTGAAAGCCATCATGGAAAACAGGCCCGCGTGGATCATTCCCGGAAGCATCTTCATTCTGGCTGCTTTCCTGTCGAAAGGTTTCGTGGGGCTATTCCCCCTGATAACCCCACTGTTGTTCGGATTCATCTATAAATCCCGGCGGCCGTTCCTGCTTTTCCTTTACCTGGTCCTTTCCGTTGCCGCATTTTCTCTCATCCTGATGCTCATCAGTCCCGAATTCATCACCAACATCAGGCTCTACTTCGACCAACAACTGATCCCTGCCCTGAACAACGAACGGGAAATCTCCGCTCATTACAGGGGGCGGATTCTTGTTCACCTGCTGCTCGAACTCACCCTGCCGCTGATCATAATCCTGGTCCTGATTATCACTCACCGAAAAACCTCCGGACACTGGGCGCCACTCCGGCAAAACCGCTTCCTGTTGCTGATTCTGATTGCGTTCTCCGCTTCAATACCTTTGATCATCTCCATGAAGCAGAGAAACTTCTATCTCATCCCTTCGATTCCGTTCTATGCCATGGCATTCAGCCTCCTTATCCACGGTTTATGGAAGCGGAAAACCCTGAAGATGCCTGCCAGAGCTAAGAAGGCAATTCAGTTGCTGTCTCTTGCAGCACTCATGTCCATAATCCTGTTATCAGTCCTGAATTATGGAAAATTCTCCAGGGACGAGGAACAGCTCAGGGATGTCTATGCCATTTCCCGCCATTTCCCGGAGGGGACCATCCTCTCCACCACCCATGATTTGTGGTCCGACTGGAACCTCACAGCCTATCTGAGCAGGGTGGGTGCCATCAGCCTGGACTGCGATCATCAGCGTGAGTACTTCCTGCTGGACAAAGGTTCACATGCCGCCATAGCAGAAGGATATGCGCCGGCTGGGGTGGTGCTGGAAGGTTACCTTTTATTTAGCATCTTAGGTCAGAGGGGGGGCGGGCGCCCCGTGAGCCTGTGATTACG
>JAWOGX010000326.1:0-3424 GCA_046496455.1 Bacteroidales bacterium
TCACTGAATGCAGATCAAACAACAATACATTGAGCAATGCATATAGATCTTATTACGATACATCCTGAGATTTTCACAGGGCCTTTGACGCAGTCCATTGTAAAGAGAGCTGTTGACAAAGGGATCTGTTCCATCGGGTTGCACAACCTGCGGGATTACAGCACCAACCGTTACGGCAGCGTGGACGACTACCCCTACGGCGGTGGTGGTGGCATGGTGATGATGGTAGAGCCGGTAGCAAGGTGCATTGACAAGCTGAAAGGGCTGCGAAGCTACGATGAGGTGATCTATACCTCCCCCGATGGCGAACTCCTATCCCAGCCCCTTGCCAACCGTCTTTCGATGATGGGCAACCTGATCATCCTTTGCGGTCATTACAAAGGGGTGGACGAACGGATCAGGGAGCATCTGATCACCAGGGAGATCAGCATCGGTGATTATGTGCTCACAGGTGGGGAGCTCGCTGCAGCAGTCATTATTGATGCTGTGGTGAGGCTTATACCCGGGGTGCTGGGTGATGAACAGTCGGCGCTGAGTGACTCTTTCCAGGATGGCCTGGTGGCGCCACCGGTTTACACACGTCCGGCAGATTTCAACGGATGGAAAGTGCCGGAAATTCTTCTTTCCGGTAACGACCGGGACATTACCCTGTGGCGGTATGAACAGTCCGTTGCACGCACCGCCATGAGACGGCCAGGGCTTCTCGAAAATGAGTAACCAACTCATCTTCAGTACCCTGATTTTTTATTTCCTCTTTATAAAACAATTACGATCAGATACCTTATATTTGCATTTGTTAAAATCATTATTCACCAAAACAACACACCATGAGAAAGATTCCAGTATTTTTCAGAGCAGTTGCTGCCATGCTGGCCATATCAATACTGATTACCAGTTGTGCAAGCACTACCATGATCCAGTCAGACCCCTCAGGTGCCAAGATTTATCTTGACGGGGAACCTATGGGGAAAACCCCCTACACCCACACCGACACAAAGATTACAGGCACGCCCACCCAGATAAAACTGGTCAAGGAGGGGTATGAAGACTTTCATACCGTCATGATACGCAATGAAGAGGTGGATGTCGGGGCTATCGTGGGTGGGGTCTTTTTCCTGGTCCCATTCCTCTGGGTAATGAAATACAAACCGATGAGGACCTACGAGCTCACACCGGCAAAATAGCCACTGTTTCAGACGAAAACGGCATTCTGGGGAAGTAAGGCTTTATCCCTTAAAAAAAATCGCCTGAAAATTATTAGGCTGAATCAAAAAATCCCTCTATCTTTGCACACCTTTTTCGATAACAGGCTAATAAACCGGAAAACATGAATAAAGACGCGATTATTAAACAGGTAGAAGAATTGTTGGTGCCGATGAGGGAGTTCCCGGAATTTAAGGCAGGAGACACCGTGACGGTACAGTATAAGATTAAAGAAGGGAATAAGGAGCGTATCCAGAATTTCCAGGGTGTTGTGATCCAGCGCAAAAACTCAGGTGCGCGTGAAACTTTCACCGTAAGGAAAATCTCCGGTGGTGTTGGCGTTGAAAGGATCTTCCCCATCAGTTCACCCTTTATTGACGAGATCATCGTCAACAAGCGTGGTGTGGTGAGAAGGGCAAGGATTTTCTACTATCGCGGCCTGACCGGGAAGAAATCCCGCATCAAGGAAAAGATCGTCAAGACCAAAAAGGATTAGCCCTACCCTCTTGCAAAGATTATTCAGAGGGCGCCTCTACCGGGGCGCCCTCTTCATTTTTTCTACTTTGTCGCTACAATGGCAATCCGCTTTTTTCCATCCATCTTCACCGTAAACGGTTGCTCAGACCGCACATGCCGGAAATAGGTGGTACGCCCCACCTCTTTGAGCGAACGCAACCTGTCCCAATCAATGAAGCTTTTCCCAATCCCTTCCACTACGGAGAAATATCCCACATTCATGGAAGTGACATTGTGAAAGAAATGGGATCCAGAGGAAGCATCCAGGGGAAAACCCTCCAGGCTGGTTTCCACGATTATTTTTGCATTGGATATCTGCGCCCATTGCACCGGAATACCGATCCATCTGTCGCGGGTTCCCCAGCGCCCCGGCCCGATCAGGATGTACCTCCTCTCTTCCTCCACCAGCTTCTTGTTCAGCAGCTCGATCTCTTCTGCCATTTTTTCCGTCAGTGCTTTATCAAACATTGAAGGTTCAACATACACCAGGTCGCAGATATCATCAATCAAACCGTTGCCCATCCCTTTCTCGCTGAACAGCACAAGTTTCTCGCGGTCAATGGCATCCATGTCAATCGTATAGTCGGAAAGGTTGCCGATAAGGGGCTTGATTTGCAGCACGAAGAATGATGACCGGTAGTTTTTGTCCTTATTCAGGTCGATGGCGAATTCAATCTCAACGGGAGATCCCAGGGCCTCCTGGACAATATCGAGGACCACCTCAATGGTTTTTGCCATTGGGGCATAGTTGTACTTCAGCACATTGGCGAAATTGATAATCCTTGGGCCGGGGCGTCCCAATCCGGGATGAATGGTCTCCATCTGAAGATCGTAGACAGATGCAAGATGCTTGAGGGTACCATGTTCCTCAGCCACGTCAATGTCCAGCCTTGCCAGGCCGGCAGTATCCCCCTCCATAAGATCGATATCCCTTTTGCTGAGATCCACCGCGTAAAAGTAGAGCTGAGAATTCAGGTACTGGTCGCGGGGGGTATTGATGTCGGTATCCGGATATTTCGGAGAGAAACGGTATGCCTTTTCCCCTTCCACCACATACTTCCCAAGTCCCAGAGCTGCAACGGCAAAACCCTCCTCAGGCTTCATATGGGCAAACGGATAATAATTGTACGACTGCGCCACACCACTGATGTGTGGGTAAAAATAGTCGCCGTACTGTTCGCCAACCACCTCCTGGATCACCACCGCCATCTTCTCCTCTTCAATTTTGTAATGGATAGCCTCCACATACCCCCGGGCTGTTTTTGAGTAAACGGAGGCGTAAACCAGCTTGATCGCATCCAGGGCCTGCTTAAGCCTCACTTCGAAATCGGGGTGGTTATTGGGGAGAAGATAGGTCTCAAAAATGCCGGCAAAGGGTTGCAGGCGGCTGTCTTCAAACAATCCCGACGACCTTATGGCAATGGGCTTTTCAATGATCTTAAGCACCTTTCTCATCCTTTTCACAAAAACATCCGAGAAAGTGCCCTCAAAAAACCATTGCTGTATTTGTGTGTAATCCCTCTCATTCAGGATCTTTTCTGCGAGCTTGTTGCGATCCAGGAAGCGTTCGAATTCATCGGTGCCCACGATACAGGTCCTGGGCGCCCTGATGCGGATATTGGGGATGATATTGGAAAAATCAAAATTATGAATCAGGGTGTTGACGAATGCCACTCCCCGACCCTTGCCCCCCAGGGACCCACTG
>JAWOGX010000117.1:0-2790 GCA_046496455.1 Bacteroidales bacterium
TGAGCTTGACAAACTCGGACTTCCCTACCGGAAGGTTCAGCTTGGTGAGGTGGATATCAGGGGTGGGATAACAGCTGAGCAAAAGGAATTATTCAGGCAGGCTCTTCTGAAGTCTGGACTGGTATTAATGGATGATAAAAATACCATTCTGGTGGAGAAGATTAAGAATGTTGTGGTGGAGATCATCCACTATGGCGAAGATTGCACCAAGATCAATTTTTCTGATTTTATCAGTGAAAAGCTTCACCTGAACTACACATACCTTTCAAATCTCTTTTCTGAGACCACGGGCATCACCATTGAGCAATATATTATTGCCCATAAGATAGAAAGGGTTAAAGAACTGCTTATTTATGATCAGCTTTCCCTTACCGAAATATCCTATCAGTTGAATTACAGCAGTGTTGCTCACCTCTCAAACCAGTTCAAGAAGGTTACAGGATTGACCCCTTCCTTCTACAAAAAACTGAAGCACAAGAAGCGTATTGCGCTCGAAGACCTGTAAATTATGTAAGTTTTCACCGCCATTTTATAACACCTTTTTTGTGCAGTGGGTTTAATTTTATCCTGAAAATTATTCATTGCCAAAGAGTGTTCCTTTGAAGATATTACTGGTTTATCCACATATTCCTGATTCTTTCTGGAGTTTCAGGTATGCCTTGAGATTCATCTCGAAAAAGGCATCCATGCCCCCTTTGGGTCTTGTCACAATTGCTGCAATGCTTCCCGGAGAATGGGAAAAGCGGGTTGTTGATCTGAATGTTGAAGGGCTCCACCCAGGCGATGTGCAATGGGCCGACTATGTCTTCATCAGTGCGATGAACATCCAGCGGGATTCGGTTGGCAGAATCCTGAAAGCGTGCGGGAAGGCGAATGTAAAGACCGTGGGAGGAGGCCCCTTGTTTACCCAAAGTCCCAATGCCTTTCCTGAGATTGACCATCTCATCCTGAATGAAGCTGAGATCACTTTGCCTCTTTTTCTTGATGACCTGGCTGCCGGCAGAAAGCCTTCAAAGGTCTATAGCACCGGTGAATATGCAGATATCACCAAAACCCCTGTTCCCCTATACAACCTTTTATCCAGAAAGGCTTATGCGTATATGAGCATCCAGATTTCCAGAGGCTGCCCTTTTGCGTGTGATTTTTGTGAGATCACTTCCCTGCTCGGGCATAAGGTCAGGATGAAAGAAACCCGGCAAGTGTTGGATGAACTGGAAGAACTTTACCGGCAAAGATGGCGGGGACCTGTATTTATCGTGGACGATAACTTCATTGGCAACAAAAAGGTCATTAAGCAGACCCTGTTGCCTGCCATGAATTCATGGATGAAGGAGCACCGTCATCCATTTATTTTCACGGCAGAAGCATCCATTGATCTGGCCGATGATGATGAATTGCTCCGGCTGATGGTAGATACTGGTTTCAAATCGGTTTTCATTGGCATCGAAACGCCAGAGGAGCAATCCCTTGTGGCATGCAATAAAATGCAGAACAAGGACCGGGACCTGCTGGGCAGCGTAAGGAAAATCCAGCAGGCAGGATTGCTGGTTTCGGGCGGATTTATTGTGGGATTTGATACCGATTCCCCTTCCGTATTTCGACGCCAGACAGAATTTATTCAGCAAAGTGGCATTGTCTCGGCCATGGTAGGCCTTCTGAACGCCCCACGAAATACCAGACTTTATCATCGACTGGCAGAGGAAGGGAGGATCATTCATGATTCCAGCGGCAACAACACTGATCTGTCGCTGAATTTCATCCCCAGGATGGATAGGGCAGAACTGATTGCAGGCTACAATGGTCTCATAAAAAGTATTTATGCAGCAAAACCCTATTACCAGAGGATTCGCACATTATTGCGCCATCACAGGCCCAGGGCCACTCAGCCGAAGCGGATCAACTTTGCCGCCTTGTTGGGGTTTCTGCGATCCATCCTGATCATTGGTATCGTGGAAAAGGGAAGGTTTGAATACTGGAAGATGATATTATGGGCCCTCATGAACCGCCCCGGATCCCTGGTGGATGCCATTGAATATACCATCTACGGATACCATTTCAGAAGGGTTTTCAACCTATAAAAGCCCGCATGCAACCCAGGGTTTTGTATCACCAGGGTCAGCGAAAAGAGGTGAATTATGTAATACATATATGAAATTATGTAATGCTTTCACTTCTGACTATGGTGACCTTTGCTTTATGGAAACTCATTCATACACAAAAACCAAAACGATGAAGAAAGTAATAATGTTTTGCGTGGCAGCTTTTATAATGCTGCTTTTGGCTCCTGTGCAGGTTAATGCTGCATCGGATAAAAGCCCTGACGGAGATCAGTTATCTGTACCGCCGGAAGTTGGGCTTATGATTGCAAGGCTGGAAGAGATCAGGGACATGGATGTCTCAATGCTTGCCAATGCGGAGAAAAGGGATTTAAGGAGAGAAGTCCGTGACATCGAGAATGATCTCAAAGCGTACAATGGTGGAGGACTGTATATCTCTTTGGGTGCAGCAATCCTGATCATTTTGCTTTTGATTTTGCTGTTATAAGGGAAGTCTCTTTCTCATCATTGCGGCAATCCAGGCCACGATAGGCCCTGCAACCAAACAGGGCCTGTTTTGGGACTGACAGGAATCATATTGCAAAGACTTTAACCAAAGTGGATTGAAAGGATTTTCCTTTCAATCCACTTTGGTTAAAGTCTTTGCAATATGATTCCTGTCAGTCCCAAAACAGGCCCTGTTTGGTTGCAGGGCCTATCGTGGCCTGGATTGCCGCAATGATGAGAAAGAGAC
>JAWOGX010000335.1:0-4969 GCA_046496455.1 Bacteroidales bacterium
CAGGCGATCACCTCCGGATTGCTTTTAAGGTCGGGCAAAGCATTCTGAAGCAATTGCAACCCAATGAACAGCAGTGCAAACCCGATCATGAACTCTGACCAGTTCCGGGAGTTTCTTTTTCCAGTAAGGTAAAGTGGGATGGCAAAAGCAATGATAATCAGTGATAGCGATGACATCTGAATTTGGAATCCGATCAGTGATACAAGCCATCCCGTAACGGTAGTTCCAATATTGGCACCTATGATGATGCTGATTGAAGCAGGCAGAGAAACTACCCCGGCGTTGACCAACCCAACCGTGAGCACCGTGATTGCCGTTGATGACTGCAGAACCCCGGTGGTGAGCATTCCACTGGCAATGCCGCGCCAGCGGTCCGATGTTATTGTTGTAACAGTGGACCTCATGCGTTCTCCTGCCACTTTCAGGATGGATTCGCTCATCAGTTTCATGCCATAGAGGAAAAGCCCCAGCGATCCGGCAATGGTCAGAATGAGCACGATATACTGAAATAGGGTCATTGATGAGGGTTATGAGACAGCAAAAATATGAAAATCATGCATTTCCGTCATAGTACTGCATCGAAATACAATCTGCAAAAGTAACCCGTTCAAAGGAGTGGAATATTAAGCAATGGTTAAGTTTACCGATGTCCAAAGATTCTTGTTCCGACCCTTACCATCGTAGATCCATGCTGGATGGCAATACGGTAGTCATCAGACATGCCCATGGAAATCTCTTTGAAGGAGTCATCCAAAGGGAAGTATTTGCTTTTCAGGTGAAGATAAATCTCATGCAGGTGAGCGAATTCCCTGGCTACCACATTTTCGTCATCCGTGAAGGTGGCCATCCCCATCACGCCGCATAGGGATACATGATTAATGTCCGGAATGGGCCACTGATCAAGAAACTCCTCTGCTTCTTCCAGGGAAAGGCCGTATTTGGTGTCTTCTTCTGCAATATGAAACTGGAGCAAGCATCTTGTGTTCCGGCCCTGTTTGCCTGCCTCCCTGCTGATCTCCCGGAGGAGGCGAAATGAATCTACGCTGTGTATCAAAGAGGCGTATGGAATGATCTGCCTGATTTTGTTTGTTTGAAGATGTCCGATAAAATGCCATTCTATATTTCCAGGAGCTTGTGGTGCTTTGGTTATCAGCTCCTGTGCCTTATTTTCACCAAATATCCGTTGCCCGGCCTGATAGGCCTCCAGGATGGCATCAACGGATTGATTTTTTGAGACTGCAATCAGTTTTGCTTCCGGTGGAATTTCTGCAAGTAATTTCCTGAGATTATCCGCGATCGTGGTCATGCACGATGATATTAACGGGCCTTAACCCTGGTTAAATTCGAAGTTTTCCTGGTTGGTGAATTTTTCACAGTAATGACATTTCAGCCTGAGCCTGTTGTCAATGGTAAACACTTCGAATTTTGTCGGTACCTGCTGATTATTGGTTACGCACTTGGGGTTGATGCATTTGACAATACCTGCAACCCTTTCCGGCACCTGGACATTGAACTTCTTGATGATGTCGTAATCACGGATTTCAATGATTGTGGCTGTTGGGGAAATCAGCGCAATCCGATTGATATCGTCTTCCTGAAAGTACCGGTTGGATACTTTGATAATACCCTTTTTGCCAAATTTCTTGCTTTCAAGATTGGCCCCCAGGTAAATCTGATCTTCAAAACTTTCAAGGCCCAGAATTTTAACTACCTGTAGAACTTTTCCCTGGGAGATATGATCAATAACGGTCCCGTTTTCAATGGCTGAAACATTCAGTTCTTTCCGTTTGGTTTTGTTTTCCATGTTATGCAGGTTAATCGTTTTCAATGGTTGAATTAACTGAGAAAAAATCAGGCAAGGCCAAGCAGTGTAACAAGGAGTGCCTGCCGGACATAGACGCCGTTCAGAGCCTGTTGGAAATAGTAAGCCTTGGGATCAGTATCAATCTGCTCCTCAATTTCGTTGACCCGTGGCATGGGATGGAGTATCCGCAGGTTGGGTTTTGTATGAGTGAGCATGGATTTGGTCAGAATATAAGCATTTTTTACTTTTTCATAATCCATCGGATCAGAGAAACGCTCCCGCTGTATGCGGGTCATGTAGAGGATGTCCACATTGGGGAGTGCTTCCATGATATCAGTGTACTGGTGATAGGTAAGGTTTTTATCCTTGATGTGCTGCTTGACGGCACTGGGCAATTTGAGTTCTTCCGGTGACACGAGGTGGAAGGTGCAGTTGAAATTGGTGAGTGCGATGGCAAGTGAATGGACAGTTCTGCCATATTTAAGGTCACCGACAAAAGCCACATTAAGGTTTTCGAGGGTTCCCTGTGTTTTCCGGATGGAAAAGAGATCGAGGAGGCATTGCGTGGGATGTTGGTTTGCACCATCACCGGCATTGATCACCGGCACACCAGCCACTTCGCTTGCAAAGCGTGCAGAACCTTCGATTGGGTGCCGCATAATGATTAGATCTGAATAGAGCGCCACAGTTTTTATGCTGTCCATAAGGGATTCCCCCTTGGAGGTGCTTGTAATATTGGCATCAGCGAATCCGATAACCCTACCGCCAAGGCGCTGTATGGCAGTTTCGAAACTCAGGCGCGTCCGTGTGGAGGGTTCAAAAAAGAGGGAGGCGATCACTTGCCCGCTGAGGATGTCGGATTTGGGGTTCCTTTCGAACTGTTCGGCCAGGTCAAGTATCCGGATTTGTTCTTCCCTGGTGAAGTCGTGAATGGAGATCAGGCTTCTGTTTTTCATTGTCATGAATTTGGTTTGCGTGTTCATCCGGGTAAATGGTCCCGGAACTGATGCTTGGATGAACAAAAATAAGCACTCAATAGGTTAAAAAGTTGGATTGTTGATAAGTAGTAAAAAAAAACCGGACTGACAAGGCAGTCCGGTTTAAGCGTGTAATAATCCCTTTTCACCGGCTTACGCCAGGTTGTGTTTTTGAATAAAATCACCAAGAATACCTTCAAAATCTGGTTGTCCGATTTCCTGCAGGTCATAATCAACTTTTGCAGTGGGCTTGTTGATTTTCACGAGGCGGTTCAGGTCAATCGGGGTGGCAATGACCACACTATCACAATCAACATTGTTGATGGTGGTTTCGAGGTCGCGCACCTGCTCTTCCCCGTAACCCATTGCAGGCAAGAGTGTACCAATGTTGGGATAGATGCGGAATGTTTCCGAGAGCTTTCCAACGGTCCACGGCCTGGGATCAACAAGTTCAGCGGCACCATGTCTGCGGGCTGCCACAACACCGGCACCGATTTTCATTTCACCATGGGTAAGGGTCGGGCCGTCTTCCACAACCAGTACCCTTTTGCCTTTGATCAGTTCCGGTTTGTCTACCGTAAGAGGCGATGCCCCGTCAATCACAATGGCCCCGGGGTTCACTTTGCTGATGCTTTCCCTGACAGTCTGGATGCCTTCAGGCCCTGCGCTGTCCATCTTGTTGATTACCACAACATCGGCAAGCCTGAGGGTCACTTCACCCGGGTAATACGAGAGTTCATGCCCGGGCCGGTGTGGGTCTACCACAGTAACCATCAGGTCGGGTTTATAGAAGGAAAAGTCGTTGTTTCCACCATCCCACAGGATTATGTCTGCTTCCTTTTCAGCTTCGCGCAGGATCGCTTCGTAATCAACACCGGCATAAATCACATTGCCCCTGACAACGTGCGGTTCATACTCTTCCATCTCTTCAATGGTACATTTATGTTTTGCAAGATCTTCAACCGTTGCAAAACGCTGTACTTTCTGGGCAACGAGGTCACCGTATGGCATCGGGTGCCTGATGGCAACAACCTTTAATCCTTTGGCCATCAGCACTTCGATAATCCTTCTGGAAGTCTGGCTTTTCCCGCATCCAGTACGCACAGCACCAACAGCGATAACCGGTTTGGTGCTTTTGATCTGGGTTTCCTTCGGCACCAGCAGGCTGAAGTTTGCACCAGCTGCATTCACCTTGGCACTCATGCCCATCACATGCTGGTAAGTGACATCGGAATAGGCGAAAACACAAGTGTCAACATCAAGTTCTTTGATCAGCCTCTCAAGATCAGCTTCCGCATAAATAGGAATGCCACTGGGGTAAAGTTTGCCGGCAAGGGCAGCAGGATATCTTCTGTCGTCAATGTCAGGAATTTGTGCCGCTGTGAATGCTACTACATTAAATTCCTCGTTGTCGCGGAAATACGTGTTAAAGTTGTGAAAATCACGGCCCGCCGCACCTATGATAATCACGTTTTTCTTTTTGAATTCCATAAGTCTGGTTATTTTTTGGTTGAGAATTAAAGTAATGGATGGGCAAAGATAGGAGAATATCTCAAAATCCTAAAAATTCAGCACCGCTCTTTTTGCTATCTTTGCCCTCCCCAAACCCAATCCTGACGATTATGATCACAGACAAACTGATCAAAACAGCATCGGAAGCAATTCTTCACCTATACGGCGAAACAGTGGATCCAGCTTCATTGACAATCCAGGAGACCCTTGAACATTTCGAAGGTGATTACACGCTTGTCTTGTTCCCATTGCTGAAAATCAGCAGAAAATCACCCCAGGAAACAGGGGAGGATATCGGAGGGTACCTGAAAGCGCATCATTCTGAAATTAAAGAATATCAAATTGTTAAAGGTTTTCTGAATCTTACTTTGACAGATGCTTTCTGGATTCGTTTTCTTGATGATACAGGGGGGAATGAGCGCTTCGGCTTCAAAGATCCGGATGCATCCCAATCACCTGTGCTTGTGGAATTTTCTTCACCAAACACGAATAAACCATTACACCTGGGGCATATCCGAAACAATCTGATAGGCTTTTCTGTCTCTGCCATTCTTGAGGCAAACGGTCAGCGTGTAATCAGGGTCAACCTGGTCAACGACCGGGGCATCCATATTTGCAAGAGCATGATCGGCTGGATGAAGTTCGGAAAGGGTAGAACGCCGGTGATGGCTGGCGT
>JAWOGX010000165.1:0-2941 GCA_046496455.1 Bacteroidales bacterium
TAATTCAATGCATGTGAATGCTAAAGATAAGTATAATGAGGAAAGAAGCACTGTAAAAATTTGTAAACAGGTAAGACAAACCTGATCATTATTGATTGGCAGGGTTATCACATCCGGACAATCTCTCTGCCTTTCCATTGAAATCCGCCATAAATCCTGTACTTCAACGCCTTAAAGATCAGATGGATAAACGCGACCTGTTGCCCCACGGCAAGGAGGAGATTCTGAAGGGGTGACTGCCTGCTGAGCAGAGACACCAGGGTTATGATCAAAGCTGACAGAAAAGACCAAAGAATCAAGAGCAACAGATCACCGGACAGCAGAACGGGAATCCAACCAAATGCAGTGGTGAGTGCAAAGAGGATGGTAACGACAGGACTACCGCCAAAAAAGGCGAAGACATTTTTGGAGAAGCCGTTTAGTGCTTCCTGATACCCCTTATACATCCTGCAGGAAACCTGTCCGCCACTAAGCATGGTATGAGTACGGAGGTTATGATGTTTCATCATTCTGAAAATTCGGATATCCTCAACCGGATACGCCTTTACCGCTTCATGGAAATGATGCTGCCGGTATGTGCCTGCCCTGAAAAGCATGGTCTGGCCATTAGCGGCACTGAGTGATGGTCTTTTACTGATTCGGGTAAGGATGAGGGGAAGCAGAGTCAGCAGGATTCGGTTCATCAGCGGAACCAGGAGCTTCTCCCCGGGGGTTGCCATGACCTGTACCGGAAACAGGGAACACAGGTGGAGTCTTCTTCGCAGCGAATGGACCATAATATCCCGGAGAAATCCATCCGTAACCCTCACATCAGCATCCAGAAAAAGGAAAAACTCACCCTGAGCCTGCAACGCCAGGTTATGACAAGCCCAGTTCTTTCCGAGCCACCCAGCAGGTGGAGCCCCGGCCTGTTCAGCAAGGTGGATCCGTGGATCCTTCCGGGTGAAGTCATGGACAATGGTCCGGGTTTGATCCTTGCTTTCATCATCATAAACGATGACCTCATAATTTGTATAATCCTGCGAAGCGATCTGCTCCAGCAAGTTGCCGATATTCGCCTCCTCATCGCGGGCAGGAATCAATACAGAAATAAAAGGCATCTTCTCCGGAGCAGGACTTCCTTTCCTGAGCCACTGCCGTGTAAACAGATTCGCCATCACGACCAGCGACCTTAACAGCAGAATGCCAAGCACAACCCAGGCAGCAATGGTCATGGCTCTTTCTGTAAGGTGATACAAGACTGATAGAAAGCATTGTAGCGATCTTCCATATTCGCCAGTGCTTTTTCAGAGCGCATTGAAAAAGGTTGCAGATAGATATTCAGGGTAGGCTTCGGATTGGAAAAATAGTCGGTCAAAGCCACATAAAAGAGGATTTCCGGACGGGTGCCCCTGACTTTCTCCAGGATACGGCATACACCTTTACCAAACCGGATCTGCTGTGCATAGGAAGTTTCAATCCGCCCCTGCGGATACATCACCAGCATATGGTCACTTTTTTCCAGCAGGCCTGCAGCATAATCGAGTGATTCAATCATCGACCTGGAGGCAGGCTGAACCGAAAAAGCACCAATGCCCCTGAAAAACCGTCGCTTCGCAAGTTGCTCCTCAAGCATCATCACATGGAACCGTTTGTGCAAGAGATGATTGTTAAGCCAGAAAGCGAAAAATCCATCCCACCAGCTGAAATGGTTCCCGATGAGCATTATCGATCGTCCTTCATCCGGGATATCACCCGTTACCTGGATCTTATGGAAATGGCGTTTCAACAGCATGTCAACATAATGCCTGAAGAAACGATTGATCACCGGATGGTGTTTTGCTGTTATCATAGTCCTGTCAGGATCAGGTAAAGGTTAAGCAAAAGGAAGAAACAACACTGTGCTATGATGATGAGTGTTGAGATTCCGTTCCGGTATTTGATTTTTAACACCTGCATCAGCGCCAGGAAGAGAAGTGAAATAAGGAACCAGGCAAAGTAATTCCTGACCGGAACCACAGTTCCTCCCCACTTCCACATATTCCAGTGAATAGCCACAGGTTCAAGGAGGTAGTCATACAAAACCATCAGCAAAGCACCGATGAAAGGTTTTGCAAAGGTGTGAATCCTGATCGGATTGACGATATGGTACACTGCATAGATCAGCATAAGCCAGTTGATCCCGATAAGTAAAGGTGTACCCATGATCCTGGGCCCAAGACTGGTGTGGTAGGCATAATGCCCGAACACCTCCCCCGTTTGCACCCCTGCAGCTTCCACGGCAAACCCAGCGATGTAAATGAGTGAAGATGCAACAATAAACCTCATTGTCCAGCCCTCATGGTAAAGCATCATTAAAGCAAACGAGATCAGTATCGTTAATCCGGTAAGCTGCTCAAAAAAGGGTTTGGTAAGCGGGAAAACCATTCCTGCAAAGCCAATAATATAGTAGGATACAATAAATCCCCTGATGCGCTTTTTATCCTTTAGTCGCTCCATAAGGCTCTTCATCCGGCAGATATTTTACGGGTATTTCTGTTGATCTGTTCAAGGATCAGCCCGGAGGTAACTTTGGCAGAGGCCAGGCATAACGGAATCCCTCCACCGGGGTGAACTGTACCGCCTGTAAACCAAAGGTTCCGGATCTTACGGCTGAAATTGGGGTGCCTGAGAAAAGCAGACCACATGGAGTTGGATGCAGTCCCGTACAAGGCTCCAAGGTACGCATTGGTATTGCTGGAAAGGGTCTCAGGTGTGTTTATCCTTTCAGTCACGATATAAGGCTCAAGATGAATCCCCAGGCGGGATTTGATCTTGTCAAGAATGATTTTCCGGATAGTGCTGATCCGCTCCAGGTTATACTGTCCTCTGTCGGGGGATGCATTCACCATGACAAACCAGTTTTCGCACCCTTCCGGGGCATCCTCCAGCTGTGTTTTTGAGCTGTTATAGATATAGATTG
>JAWOGX010000174.1:0-6687 GCA_046496455.1 Bacteroidales bacterium
GAATTCAATGATATTGTCGAATGGACGACCAGGTTGGGGATAGTATCCCGCTTCAGGCTGCCTCACTCATTAATCCGGACCTTCCTGTTTCTGCTATCCTGGTGGCAGCAGGAATTCTGTTGCTGCTGACCACCCTGTCAGCATTACTCTCAGGATCCGAAATAGCATTCTTCTCGCTGAATACCGTAAAAGTCCATGCACTGAAGGGCAGCAGGGCAGAGGTGGTCCGATGGCTCTGGAACAGGCCGGAAAAACTCCTCGCCACTATCCTTATATACAATAATCTCGTTAATATCTCCATCATTTTGCTGGCAACCTGGATGTCGGGGAAGATCTTCAACTTTGAACATTACTGGATTAAATTCATCGTTGATGTTGTGCTGATAACCTGTCTGATTGTCCTTTTCTGCGAACTCTTCCCCAAAATTCTTGCAAACATCCGTCCTGTCGGGCTTGCACGACTTATGGCCAACCCCCTCAGAATTGGAATGGTGCTGATTTTTCCCGTTATTCTTGCCCTGGTGAAATCCACGGTATTCATCGACAGAAGGCTTAAGAAAAAGAATATTGATATTTCACGTGAGGATCTCAATGAGGCGATCAGTTACTCAACAAAGATTACCAGTGCAGATGTGGAAGAGGCAAGGCTACTCAAGGGGATCATCAATTTCGGTGATAAGGAGGTGACGGAGATCATGACCTCAAGGCTCGATGTGGTTGGAATCAGCGATGAGGAAACCTATGAGGGAATTATTGAAATCATCAGGGAGTCCGGTTATTCCAGGTATCCTGTTTACCATGAAAATATTGATAATGTGGTGGGCGTCCTTCACATTAAGGATATCCTGCCCTATCTTGAAGATTCCGGCAATGCTTCCCCCTGGCAGAATAAAGTGCGACCTGTCCATGTCATCCCTGAAAACAAAAACATCAAGGACTTGCTTAAGGAATTTCAGCGTCAGAAACGGCATATGGCCGTTGTGGTGGATGAATTTGGCGGCTTGAGCGGGCTCATCACGCTGGAAGATGTGATTGAAGAGATTGTCGGGGATATCAGTGATGAATTTGATGAAGAAAGCGATAATCTGTTCTACAGAAAACTAGGGGATTATACATGGGAATTTGAAGGAAAGGTATTGATCAATGATTTTCTGAAGGTGATGGATATTACGGATGATTTTAGTTCAATGGCTAAAGGAGAAGCCGACACCCTGGCCGGTTTTATCCTCGAAATCAAAGGGGATATTCCTGAGAAAAATGAGAAAATCACCTATAAATCCCTTCAGTTCACCATAAAAGAAGTGGATAAAAGACGTATCAAACGGGTTATCGTTGAGCTAAAAATATCCAATGAGTAAACACACCTTCAAAAGGGTCTTTTTGATCCTGTTTTCTTCCGCTGCTGTAATTTTGCTGATGGTTCGCTGCAACAGCGATTACACCCCTAAACCCCGGGGTTTTCTCAGAATAGACCTCCCGGAGAAGGAATATACCCTCTTTGATTCAGTATTTCCCTACAAATTTGAGTACCCGGTATATGCCAGGGTGGTGAAAGACCCAACGGTGGATGACCCGATGATGGAAAGGCGGTTTAATGTCGATTTTCCTTCGCTTAAGGGTACCTTGCATCTTACCTATGAACCGCTCAACAAGAATCTCGATACCCTCATCGGTGATGCCGTTGAATTTGTGTACAAACACGTCCCTAAAGCAACCACCATTTCCAAGTCGTTGATATATAGGGAGGAAGATAAGGTTTACGGCACCCTGTTTCTCATCAGAGGGAAGAGTGCGGCCTCTACGTACCAGTTCTTTGTGACAGACAGTACCAGCCATTTCCTCAGAGGCGCCCTCTATTTGAATACCTATACGGATAATGACTCCCTCAGGCCGGTACTCGATTTTCTTAAGACAGATGTTGATCACTTTATCAGCACGCTCGAGTGGAAATGAAAAATTACCTACTTTTGATTCAACATAATTATTGCTCATGTTGAAACACGATCTTGTTGTTATTCCAACTTACAACGAAAAGGAAAATATTGAAAGGATCATCCATGCTGTAATGCAGTTGGATACCCCCTTCCACGTCCTTGTTGTCGAAGATAACTCCCCTGATGGTACCGCAGATATTGTAAAACAACTTATGAAACAATACCCTGACAGATTGTTCATACAGGAACGGAAGGGAAAACTCGGACTTGGAACCGCTTATCTGCACGGGTTCAGGTGGGGTCTTAACGAAGGCTACAAGCTCATTTATGAAATGGACGCCGACTTCTCCCATAACCCGGCTGATCTTGAAAGGCTGAGAGCTGCCTGTCTTGAGGGGGCTGATCTTGCGATAGGGTCCCGGTATATCAAAGGGGTCAATGTGGTTAACTGGCCAATGGGCCGGGTGTTGATGTCTTACTACGCTTCAGCCTATGTACGAATGGTAACCCGGATGAAAATCAGGGATACCACTGCCGGGTTTAAATGCTATACAGAGAAAGTCCTGCGGGCCATCGATTTTGATAAGATCAGGTTCACTGGGTACGCTTTCCAGATAGAAATGAAGTATACGGCCTGGAAACTTGGCTTTAACATTGTTGAAGTGCCGATCATATTCACCGATCGTACCCTGGGAGAATCAAAAATGAATAAGAAAATCTTCAGGGAAGCAATATTTGGTGTTATCAATTTAAGAATCAGGAGTATAGGTGGTTTCTACAAGAGAATGTCCAGGGAAATGAAAAACCGGGAACAATGACCTTATACCGATATTCGCCAGCATTTGCAATAATATTTCTTATACCTTGAAAAAACTGCTGATCAAAGGAGGTACTATTATCAACGAGGGGGTCAGGTATATGGCTGATCTCCTGATCGTCGATGGGGTATTTCATTCCATGCTCCCGTTCGGAACGCAATCCATCAGGGCTGACCAGATCATAGATGCATCAGGGCTATTCGTTTTACCAGGAATTATTGACGATCAGGTCCATTTTCGTGAACCGGGACTGGAAACCAAGGGTACCATCGCGTCAGAGAGTCGTGCTGCAGTCGCAGGTGGAATTACCTCTTTTATGGAGATGCCCAATACCAACCCTCCTACCGTTACCAATGAACTTGTTAAGGCAAAGCGAGCTGTGGCTGCCCTGACTTCGTGGTGCAATTACAGTTTTTATTTGGGTGCAACAAATCATAACATTCAGGAAATCAGAAATATAAATCCGGTGGAAGTGTGTGGGGTCAAGGTTTTCATGGGTTCTTCGACCGGCAATCTCCTGGTTGATCTCCCCGAGTCCCTGAGGTCCATATTTTCCAGTGCCGGTATTCCGGTGGCTGTCCATTCAGAGGATGAAGAGACCATCCGTGCCAATACCCGTGCCTATTTTGCACAATACGGTCCCGACGGTGATGCTTCACTCCATCCCATGATTCGCAGCCACGAGGCCTGTGTCCTTTGCACAGGCAGGGCCATAGCGCTGAGCAGGGAAACCGGTGGACATCTTCACCTTCTTCATCTTTCCACGGCCGAAGAGGTTGAGATGATACGAAAGGCAAAAAGCCAGGGTGTAAATGTAACCGGAGAGGTGTGTGTGCACCATCTTTTCTTTACGGACAGCGATTATGCATCACGGGGAAATTTTATCAAATGGAACCCTTCCATCAAATCCGAGGCAGACAGTAGGGCGTTGATCGCGGGGCTGAAGGATGGGACAATCGATATTGTTGCTACCGATCATGCCCCCCATGAAAAGGAAAAAAAGGAGGGACCCTATTTCCAGGCCCCATCAGGAGGTCCGCTCGTTGAGCATTCGCTCCTGGCTATGCTCGAACTGGCAGGTAGAGGTCTCTTTTCACCTGAAGAGGTGGTCACCTGGATGGCACACAAACCGGCAGAACTTTTTGGTGTCGATAAACGCGGATTTATACGCGAAGGATTTTATGCCGATCTTGTTCTTGTCAAACCTGATGACCCCTGGGTTGTTGAAGGAGACAAAACCAACTATCTTGTCAAATGGTCACCCCTTGAGGGAATTGAACTCTCACATAAAGTTATCACAACCATTGTGAATGGAAGAATTGTGTACCATCAGGGAGAATTTTTTCAGGAGAACAGGCATCCGATGCCTTTGCGTTTCACCTGTCGGTCTGACCGGTAATCTTTACATTATTTGCTTATGAGAATCAGGATCACCAAAATGTTCACTTTTGAAATGGCCCATGCATTGAAGAACTACGACGGGCCGTGCCGCCACCTTCATGGCCATTCTTATACCCTACATGTCACGGTAAGTGGTGAACCGGTTATCGATAGGTCATCGCCCAAGCTGGGAATGGTGATGGATTTCGGAGATCTGAAACGATTGATTGCAGGGCTGATCATCGATAAATTTGACCATGCCCTGGTTTTACAGAAAGGTTATGAGGAGGTGATGCTCAATAAAGAGGTAATTAAGGACACAAAAATCATTCTTGCCGATTTCCAGCCCACCAGCGAAAACCTGATTGCCCATTTCGCGGAGCTGATCAACATCGCACTTCCACAGCATATCAGGCTTGAACATTTAAAATTGCATGAAACAGCAAACTCCTATGCTGAATGGCTAAGGAGTGATCAATGATGGTGCTGATTGGTGATCACCCTGATGGCGCCTGGTTGAATTGAAAATTCAATGGGCGTGTGGCCAATGGATTCACCATCAACTTCTAGATAGAGGTTTTTATCACTCGTGATGTCGATTTTTAACGCCGATTCTGTGATCACTTCGTGCATTTTAATGAATGTACCGCTGTATAGCCGGTGAACGTTGGCGATCACTTTGAATTTGCTGAGTTGTTCAATGATGGTAATGGCGAGTTTCCCATCATCGGGTACGGCATGGGGAAGCTGTTTCATCCCTCCGCCGTTGTACTGGCACACCCCTACATTCAGGCTGAAAATGTTGCTGCTCCGTTTTTTGGAGTCGATCTCAAGCGATGCAGTTTTTGTGCGGTAGCTTAACAAAGTGGAAAAGATATTGATCAGGTATGAGAGTTTCCCTCCCCTACCCTGCTCCTTCATGCGATTCACTTTCAATGCAACTTCAGCATCGAAACCAAGTCCTGCCATGTTGACGAGGTAACGTTGTTTGATTTTGATTCCGGATGAATACTTGACCAGGCATGCGTCCTGGATGAATGTTTTCCCTTCCTGAATGATCTGGATGGCCTGTTTGTAATCAAACGGGATGTTGTACATCCTTCCCCAGTCATTGCCGGTTCCAACCGTAATCATGGCCAGGGTTACTTCGTGGGATGGCAATCTTTTCTGTTGCATGATCCCGTTGGCCACCTCATTGAAAGTGCCATCACCCCCAACGGCAATAATCTTGTTAAAACCCAGAGACACCTCTCTCCTCACAATCTCAATGGCATGTTCCGGATGAGTGGTGTGATGGGCAATAAATGTAAACCCGTTGTCGATGAGAAGTTTTTCAATGTGGGGCCATTCCCTTTCTGCCCTGCGGATTCCTGCATTGGGATTAACGACTACCAACCATTTGTCTTCCATAGATGCAAAGTTAAAATTAATTGGATATTCCATACCATCATCAGGATGTATTATCTTTACACTCCCTTTCCTGTTTATGCAGGTTATAGCCAGGGATACCCGACAAAACTCCGTAGAATCTGTTTATACAATAACGGTGGGGTGATGGGGTTAGAGTAGGGAATGATATTTTTTAAGGAGGAGACAATGACATCTGTAAAAGAACGCCTGGAAAAATTCATCAGGCAATATTATCTGAATAAGATCCTTAAGGGTTCAATTATCCTGGGGATAGCCTTTATTTTGCTTCTTTTGGTTTTTGTTACGATTGAATATTTCGGATGGTTCAACACGATAACCAGGGCGATGCTGTTCTATGCGTATCTTGGATTGAATGCAGGAGTACTGGGTTATTACGTTTTGGATCCGCTGGCACGACTGACCGGTTTATCGGGGGGTATCTCCTACCAGGCGGCAGCAAAAATTATTGGTAACCATTTTGATCAGATCCGTGACAAGCTTCTTAATTTATTGCAGTTGCAGGAGCTCGGTCAGGCTACAACCGGTGAAGGGTCGGATGCTTTGCTTTTGGCGGCCATTGAGCAGAAGGAAACGGAGTTGAAACCCATTCCATTCGTAAAGGCTATTGGTTTCAGCAAAAGCATCAGAACCTTGCGTTATTTTGTCCCGGCTCTGGTGGTGCTGATTGTTATTTTTAGTTTCAGACCTGAATACATCACCGGGCCCGTTCAGAGGATTAGTCGATATAATGTGCATTTTGAAAAACCAGCGCCGTTTGAATTTATTTTGCTGAATGAGAATCTTACGGGTATATCCCGTGGGAATTTCCTCGTGCAATTCAAAACTGAAGGTGAGGAGATTCCTGGTGAAGCTTATGTGGAAATAAACGGCATTAACTATAAGGCAAAAGAGAGCGGACAGAACCTGTTTGAGTTTGAAATCCAGAATTTGCAAAACGATGTGCAATTCCGAATGAATTCACTTGATTTTTTCTCGAGGAACTATATACTCAAAGTCATTCCTCGTCCTGGTATTAAAAACTTCAGAATACAACTCGATTATCCTGCATATACCCGAAAGCAATCTGAAGTGGTTGACAACATCGGTGACCTGATTGTTCCACGTGGAACAATGGTGACCTGGAG
>JAWOGX010000175.1:0-4185 GCA_046496455.1 Bacteroidales bacterium
AGTACCTGCCGACTGTCCACGGTTTCGACGAATTCTTCGGAAACCTCTACCACCTGAACGCCGAAGAGGAGCCGGAGAATGTGGACTACCCGCCGGAAGCAATTTCCTGCAATGGGGCCTCTATTCGCAAGAGGATGAAATGGGATACATCAGGCTTGAAATCAAGCGGAACGATGGCACTGAAGTACCCATAACCACATTCAACACAAAAAAGCAGGCAACAGAAACCCTCTTCGCCCTTGTCGACGAACACCATCTCTGCCAGAAACTCTGCGGACTCTACCGCACCAGGGGAGCCTGCTTCCATCAACAGATCAATCATTGCTATGGCGCCTGTACCGGGGAGGAAGAACCATCCTCGTACAATGAACGGATAAAAACGGCACTTGCCCCGTGGAGCTTCCTCAGAGACACTTTTTTCATTGTCGACAAAGGGCGCAACAACCTCGAAAAGTCCCTCGTAATGGTTGAGCACAACCGTTATTGCGGATTCGGGTACCTCCCGGCCGACGAACCTGTGATGAATCCGGAAGAACTGAGCCGTTTCATCCTTCCAAAGGCAGATCACCGTGATGCCCGTCAGGTAATCCGCTGCTACCTGAGGCAAAATAAGCCGCAAGAGGTAATCTGGATTTAGTCAGGGAATATACCAGGTGATCCGCTGCTATTTGCAGCAAAATAAACTAAAAAAGGTTATCTGGATTTAGTCCAGCTATATATAAGGTGTAAACGAAAACCCGATTCTTTGCAAAGTATAGCATTTTTATCATTATTATTGATGTTGACCAGGGTCTGAATCGCATCTGTATCACCTTGTCAATAGATTGTGTATCAATCTTATATCTAAACATCTATATAGTTTAGCAACTTGATTGCTTTGCGTGCCAACAGCATGTTTCTCAATGATTTCGGTTTATTTAGATTGAATATGAATATCGATCATATGTAAAAGAGGAAGTTTTTTTATATTACTTCATCCCGTGAAATCTTTATGCCTTTTTAATATGGGTTCGACGCAACGTATAATTGGGAATTTTCCCGATTATAGACACAACGGTACGTTGTCTCAAAAGATTTCCCCCTCAGGAAAGAAAATCAAAACACCTTATACCTTTTATTCACACCCAAAACACTTTAATTTTTATGAAACGCTTACCGCTGTTTATTCTGCTGGTCTGCACAGGGCTATTCGCCAATGCCCAGACCCCTTCCCTTCAGTGGGAAGAGATCCATGATGCAAAGAAAGGGGGAACCCAGTTCGTTGCACAATCCATTTTCACCTACCTGAGTGACCTTGAGCCCGATATGCGGGAAACCGCATCAGACGGAGCCCTGATGATGCTCAACTACTCAAGGCTGCAAGCCATGGTAGAAGCTTCCCCACGTGCTGTGATTATGGACATTCCTTATATGGGTGGCGTGCCCATTACGATCGAACTCATCCCGAACCGTGTTGTTACGGAGGACTTTCTGGTGACTCTTTCAAGCCTTGATGGTGCTGCTACCGATTACAAACCCGGCCTTTATTTCAAAGGAGTCATCGCAGGTGACCCCGGTTCTACGGTGGCGATCAGTTTCTTCGACAACCAGGTGATCGGGATCCTGAACTCTACCGTTTACGGCACCATGGAACTTGGCGCACTTGACCAGGATGCAAAAGGGCGCTACGTACTGTATCGTGCTCAAACATTGCGCGCTACCCATGATTTTCATTGTGACGGTCTTGAAGTTGAAGGTGATGATCATGACCATGGTGATCCCAATACGATGCCCGAAGCTGATCCCAATAAATGCGTCAGGATCTACTTTGAATGTGAATACGACATGTATGTGGCAAACGGGTCATCTGTGACCAACACCATCAATTTTATGACTGCCGTGTACAATGTGATTGCGTTGCTGTATTCCAACGACGGCATCCAGACAGCCATTTCCGAAATTTATGTCTGGAACACTCCAGACACTTACGCAACCGGGCCAAGCACCTCTGATGCGCTCTATTCTTTCCGGACCAAGCGTCCATCTTTCAACGGCAATGTGGCCCACCTGGTAAGCCGGGGTGCCCCCAGCGGTGGTGGTGTTGCCTGGCTTAACACTCTCTGTGGCTCATACGCATACGCTTACAGCTACATCTACCAAAGTTACAGCCAGTTCCCCACCTATTCCTGGACCGTCAATGTGATCACCCACGAAATGGGGCACAACCTGGGTTCAAACCACACCCATGATTGCGTCTGGGATGTGAGCAACAATGGCATTGCCAATGAGATGATCGATGGATGTGGCCCTGCCAAAGGCTACACCAGCGGAACCTGCACAGTAGCGCCACTTCCCGCAAACGGCGGCACCATCATGAGTTACTGCCACCTGGTGAGTGGAGTCGGTATCAATTTCAACCAGGGCTTCGGGCCGCTGCCGGCAGCCAGGATACAGAGCAAGGTGTACAATGCCACCTGCCTGAGCCCATGCAACACCTGCCCCATCATTGTTTCATTGACGAAAAATGACGTGAACTGTTACGGTGCTTCGACAGGATCTGTCACAGCCACAGCCGCGGGGGGCATTGCGCCTTATACCTATTCCTGGTCCAACAACATGACCGGCAGCACAATCAGTGGCCTTCCAGCCGGCAACTACACCGTGACCATCACCGACAACGGGTCCCAGTGTTCAATAATGGAAAGCATCATGATCACTCAACCCGCAGCATTGTCAGTCACGGGAGTGGTCAGCCCCGAAACATTTCCAGGTGCATACAACGGCCAGATTGACGTAACGGTCTCTGGCGGAACAGCTCCATACGCTTACCAATGGAGCGCCAATGCAGGCAGTGCCACATCACAGGATGTCAGCTCACTTTCAAGCGGGACTTACAGCATTACTGTCACCGACAACAAAAACTGCATCAGTTCAAAAGACTTCACCGTCACCTCGGTACAACCCTGTGTCCCTCCCACCCTCACCATGAGCAGTACCAATGTTTCCTGCAACGGAGGCAACAATGGAACAGCACAGGTTATTGCGTCTGGAGGTACGCCAAATTACACCTATCATTGGTCCAACAATGCTGCTTCAGACGCCGTAACCGGGCTCAATGCGGGCACTTATACCGTTACTGTTACTGACGCGGCAAACTGCACAGCCACCGGTTCCGTGACCATCTCCCAGCCCACCCCGATCCAGCAATCCTTCGTGATTACCCCGGCAACCGCTGGACTCCTCAATGGTGCTGTGTACAGGACCGTAACAGGTGGTACACCAACCTACGCATGCGATTGGTGTGTAGTTCCGAACGCTATCAATCTGATCGGGGTCGCACCTGGTGACTACACCGCCAGCGTCACCGATGCCCACGGATGCATTGTTGCTGAAATAGTCAATGTACCGGTTATTGCCGCCTGTGCCAATACAGTTTCCTCTTTCCCCTATGCCGAAAGCTTTGAAAGCGGCACTGGCCTCTGGACACAGCCCACCAACGACAACTTCGACTGGACGAACTATTCAGGCTCCACCCCCACCAAAAACACAGGGCCAACATCTGCTGCAGCCGGAACCAAATACATGTACACAGAGAGTGACGGCAATTCGGGCATCGCCTACCTGGAAAGCCCCTGCTTCGACATCTCCGGGCTTGCCAATCCAACCCTTTCGTTTGCTTATCATATGTATGGCAACAACATGGGTGCGTTGACACTGGAATTCAGTACGGACAACGGAACCACATGGACGTCGCTCTGGTACAAATCAGGCAAACAAACAAACACATGGTTTACACAGAGCCTCGCCCTCCCCACCAGCCAGGGCAGCATCATCACACTCCGCTTTACCGGTGCAGTGGGAGGCATGCGCAGCGACATGGCCATTGACAACATCCAGATCACCGGCACCCAGGCGATGGCTGAATCCTTCAACACCCTGCCTGAAGAAACATGGACATGGACCAGCCTGTACCCCAACCCAGCAAGCAATCAGATGACACTCAGAATCTTTGCTGATGCAGAAACTGAGGTACAGGTTTACCTCTCGGATGCGCTGGGAAGAAAATTCAACATGGGAGATGCTTCACTCGCACCGGGCGAAAACAACATTGCTTTCCCATTGGATGGGTTTTCTGCAGGTGTTTATTACATCACAGCCGGAACCGGCAAGGTTCAGGTTACGAAAATGCTGCTCATCAAACCATAA
>JAWOGX010000177.1:0-3504 GCA_046496455.1 Bacteroidales bacterium
GTGGTGCGGAACACATCTGTATATTTTGCACCACAGATACGTACCAAAATACTGAATGAGGGTTGGGCCAGTTACTGGCACGACAGGCTATACCGGCGGGATGAACGGATCAGGGGGCACGAGGTCAATTTTGCTGTTACGAATGCCGGGGTGACCTCCGTTTCCAGGGTAGGACTAAACCCTTATGCGATCGGGTTACGGCTGATAGAGCATGTTGAGGCGATGGCGGGCGAAGGTAAGCTGAACTGGAGTTACCAGAAGAACGGGCATATTATGGATGCAGACATGCATAGGGGTAAACCCATGGACGGCCGGGAAGCAATCTTTGCCCTGAGAAGCAATTTCAATGATTTCTCGCTGATCAACACATTTACTGATCAGGCTTTTGTGGATAAGCACAGGTTGTTTGTCACCGGAGAGCGGTTGAATGAACAACGCGGTACCATTGAATATTATGTGAAGAGCCGAAAGGCGGAAGATTACAAACAGATGCTGATCGATTCCCTCTACCATCCCCCGAAGGTGACTGTTGATAAAGTGCGGAGCGACAGGGAGAAGCTTTGCCTGACCCACCATTTCGAGGGGAAGCAGCTGTTGCAGGATTATATTCCAGATACACTCCGTGGAATTGCTTATCTGTGGGGAGGTACTGTGGAGCTGGATACGACCGAGGTGGTGGTAACCGACAGGAACAAACCGTTGGAGAGGAGTTACCGCCCGGTGAGGTACATATTGAAGGATCGTAAGTTGGAGAAACAGAACCTTTAGGAGGAACATGGAAAAGAGGAAGAAATTTTTCGAGGAGCTGGAAGCTTTGAAGGAGCGTGGAGAGCGTCTGGACGCGCTGATCAATATCGGTAGCAGGCTGAAAGACAAAGAGCGTTTCCGCCCTTTCACCTTCAACGATTTCCTGTATGCTGCAACGAAGTACCCTTCTTTGGCCTTCAGGGATGTCTTTCAGCTGTTTTTCGATATGATCAACTACTATATTCCGGAGGGGAAGGATGAGTATGGCGGTAGCGGAGAGTCGGTGGGGTTTATGCATTACGATGCCAGTCGCTTGTTTGTTGAAGGTTGTCGCAATCCGTTTTTTGCCGACCGCCTTTTTGCCAACCGGATCATGAACCTGGCCAGTGCCTTCAAGCAGCGTTCACAGCTCAACTATATCTATCTTTTCGAGGGCCCGCCCGGCAGTGGGAAGAGCACTTTCCTGAACAATCTGCTGCAGCGCTTCGAAGAGTACACGATGTTACCTGAGGGGGTGATGTATGAAACCTATTGGAATATCAGTCCGGAGAAGCTGGGGGTCAGCCGGAACCACGTGTTACGGCAGCTGGAGACCATCGTTTCGAGCGAGCAGGGGTCAGAAGAATCCGGAGTGCCTCATGCGACACTGGTTGCGACGGCACCGGTGAAATCCCTGGAGATAGCCTGCCCCAACCACGACCATCCCATTCTGCAGATTCCCAGGGATTACCGGATGAAATTTCTTGAAGAGCTCATCCCGGATGAGGATTTCAAACGACGGTTGTTCAATACCAAGGAGTATGAATGGGTGCTGCGTGACCAGCCCTGCACAGTATGCAGGACGATCTTTGATACGCTGTCGGAAAGGCTCGATGACCCGCTCGAAGTGCTCAGTATGCTCTATGTGAGAAGAGCCAGGTTTAACAGGCAATTGGGGGAAGGGGTTACGGTTTACAACCCCGGAGACCAGATCATTCGGGAGCCCGTGTCGGATCAGGAGTTTCAGCGGAACATCAACAATACACTCCGTACAGACACCGTGAAATACCTCTATTCCAGCCTTGCCAAAAGCAATAACGGGATCTATGCACTGATGGACATCAAGGAAAACAATATCCAGCGGCTCAAGAACCTGCATGGTGTGATCTCCGACCGGGTGCACAAGGTGGAATTTGTGGAGGAGTATGTGAAATCATTGTTCATGGGGCTGGTCAATCCTGAGGACAAGGTGCACTACGAAGGGGTGAAATCGTTCCAGGACCGGATCATCACCGTGAAAATCCCATACATCCTGGATTACAATACTGAAGTTGCCATTTATAAGAACAAGTTCGGAGCAGGCATCGAGCAGGCATTTTTGCCTGAAGTGCTTGAGAACTTTGCGAAGATTATTATTTCCACACGGATGGACCCTGAAACCAAAGCGATCAGGAAATGGATACCGAACCCGGGTAAGTATAGCAATTATACCGATTCCAGCCTGTTCCTCCTGAAAATGGAGATCTATACCGGTGTTATTCCCGGCTGGGTTGATGATGAAGATCTGCGGGGATTCAGCAAGGATGTGCGTAAGGAAATTCTGATCGATACCGAGTCAGAAGGGCAGTCGGGGATTTCAGGGAGGCAGTCGATCAATATCTTCAATGCATTTTACAACACCTATACCAGGGAGGGTAAGCTGATTACGATGCAGAACGTGAAAGCGTTTATGCTGAAACATCTTTCCACTTTCGGGGCTGCGCTGCCCACCGGATTTCTTCCTGCCCTGGAAAAGTTATACCATTACCAGGTGCTGCAGAAGGTGAAGGAGTCGATTTACGATTACAATGAGGGGCAGGTTTCAAGGGATATCCTCAATTATTTGTATGCCATTAATTTCGATCCCGATACTCCTGTAGTTTCGCCTTATACCGGCGACAAGATCGAGGTGTCGGAAGCGTATTTCAAAGCCTTTGAGGTGAACATTCTCGGTGCCAAAGCGCCGGATCAGCAATATGCTGCCTTTCGGTCAGAGCAGCAACGGATATGGGCAGGAGCGACGCTTGCCCACGAAATCAAAGTGCAGGGGATGGATATCAAAGAAACCACCCAGTTCAGATCATTGTTTGAAAGGAGCCTGAGAAACCTGAAAGAGAATGCGCTTTCACCTTTTGTCACCAACGAGAATTTCAGGCGTGCCATCCTGGATTTTGGCACACCCTCCTACACAACGTATGACAACAGGTTGCGGAAAGACGTTAACTTTCTGATTCAGAATCTAAAACTGAAGTTTGGATACACAGAGTCAGGAGCAAAGCAAATCTGTGTTTACCTTATTGATCACGGTTTGGTAAGCTGAATACTTTAATATTTGTGTGTTCGTCAGATAATAGTGCTATCTTGAACCCCAAACCAACAGAAACCGGGAGTCATGGTGATACATCTTGGGACAAAGCCATCGTTGCTGAGCCAGTTCATCGCTGAGATCAGGGATGAACAGATTCAAAAAGATCCTCTGCGGTTCAGGACGAACCTGGAACGGATCAGTGAGATTTTTGCCTATGAGATTTCGAAGAAGCTTGAATACAGCCAGGAGCTTGTCAGGACGCCTCTGGGGGAGTCGGAGTGTGCACTGATCAGTCGTTATCCGGTGGTGGCGAGCATTATGCGTGCCGGCCTTCCCATGCACCAGGGTTTCCTGAACTATTTCGACCGTTCGCCCAATGCTTTCATCTCCGCATACCGGAAGTATGAGGATGACGGGAGTTTCGATATCCG
>JAWOGX010000006.1:0-12175 GCA_046496455.1 Bacteroidales bacterium
GCCTTCGGGAACCTCAGGCACCAGTGACTCCCGACTCTCAACTCTCGACTCTCGACTCTAGTGCAACTTCGAACCAATCAGGTGCAGGAACTCGGCGCGTGTCTTGTCAACCAGAAACCCCCCGGTAAAATCTGACGTTGTGGTGACCGAATTTTGTTTCTGAATTCCACGCATCGCCATGCAAAGGTGAATGGCCTCGATCACCACGGCCACACCAAGTGGGTGGAGGGCGTTCTGGATGCAATCTTTAATCTGCGTGGTGAGGCGCTCCTGCACCTGCAGCCTGCGGGCAAACGCATCCACAACACGCGGAATCTTGCTCAGCCCCACGATGTGCTTGTTGGGTATGTAAGCCACATGTGCCTTCCCGAAGAAAGGGATCATGTGATGCTCGCACATCGAGTAAATCTCGATATCCTTCACAATCACCATCTGCTTGTAATCCTCCTCAAACATGGCCGACTTAAGGATCTCATCAGGGTTCAGATCGTACCCGTGTGTCAGGAACTGGATTGCCTTGGCAACCCGAACGGGGGTATCAAGCAATCCTTCACGGTCCGGGTCCTCTCCGATCGTACTGAGAATTTGACGATACAACGGCGACAATGTCTTGATCTTGTCAGGATTGTAGAGGTCCACTTTTTCGTATCCGTCCATATCCTCGTATCCGTCCATTAAATTCTCCTTTTTCATCATAATCATCAATATTAGATTTCTATATCGCTGTCTGACAAATTAATAACACAAGAAACGATTGTAAATCAAAACCGCTATGTCAGCCCACCATTACAATCCCCCACCCCAACTCTATCATCTATTCCCCCCTAATAACCATTGACAGATTCATTAATCATTAATCATTAATATCTGCTTCTCCGAAGTACTCAACATAATTATTCTCCGTCTCTTCAACCCTGACGCAATGGAGAGCCGCCCCGGCAGCCGTGATGGGTCCCGACAGTTCACCCCAGATTGCAACGGCCAGGTTCTCGGTTGATGCCATCCTGCCTGCCATAAAATCTACTTCCAGGTTGATGTTTTTATGATCGATCTTCTCGATGATCCGCTCCCGGATCAGGTTGCTGAGCCATTTCAGGTTAATCAGAAAACCGGTTTCAGGATTGACCGGGCCGGCAACCGTTACATAAAGGGTGTAGTTGTGCCCGTGCCATTGGGGATTGGAGCATTTCCCGAACACTTCCAGGTTCTGCGCATCATCATAATCGGGCCTGAAAAGGCGATGGGCAGCATTGAACCGCTCTCGCCTGGTGATGTGTACAACGGGTTGCATCGGTGCAATTTTTCTCAAATGTAAGAACTTATTCCAAACCTCCGCATTTTTTAACGATTTTTGCATCAGAAGTATCACCCATAGATGAAAAAAATTCTGGTTACCGGTGGAACCGGATATATCGGTTCTCACACTGCCGTCGAACTGATCACGGCGGGTTATAAAACAGTATTGCTCGACAACCTGTCCAACAGTTATGTATGGGTTGCTGACCGCATCAGCGAGATTTGTGGCACCAAAGTACCTTTCTATGATGTTGACTTATGCGACAAGGAAGAAATGGCAGCATTCTTCCGGCAGGAAGGTGATTTTGATGCTGTCATCCATTTCGCTGCACTGAAGGCTGTTGGCGAATCGCTTGATATGCCGTTGATTTACTACCGCAATAACCTGGTTGCCCTTATGAACCTGATGGAGGCTATGGAAACCAACGGCGTCGGGAACCTTGTGTTCTCGTCAAGCTGTACGGTGTACGGTGAGGCTGACCAGTTGCCGGTGAGTGAATCTGCCCCGGTCAAAGAGGCTCTTTCCCCCTATGGCAACACAAAACAAATTGCCGAAGAAATCATCCGGGATGAGGTGAATGCCAGCGAATCGCTGCATTGCATCTCCCTCAGGTATTTCAACCCTGTCGGTGCCCATCATTCCGCCCTGATCGGGGAACTCCCCATGGGTGTGCCTAACAACCTTATGCCATTCATTACCCAGGCAGCCATCGGGAAGAGGGAAGTCCTGCGGGTGTTTGGGAACGATTATCCAACCCCTGACGGTACGCCGATCCGCGATTACATCCATGTCACAGACCTGGCCCGCGCCCACGTCAGAGCGGTGGAAAGAATCCTGAACAAAGACCAGCAAAAACCCTGGGAGGTATTCAATCTGGGCACCGGTAAAGGGCATTCGGTACTTGAGGTGATCAGTGCTTTTGAAGAAGCTACCGGCATAAAGGTCCCCTGGCAGTTTGCACCCCGGCGCCCCGGTGACATTGCTGCCATCTGGGCAGACACTTCCCTCGCCAACAGGGAGCTTGACTGGAGAGCTGAATATGGCCTCCATGAGATGGCGAATTCAGCGTGGAAATGGGAGAACAAGTTATAAGTTAAAAGTTAAAAGTTAAAAGTTAAAAGTTAAAAGTTAAAAGTTAATGGTGATGAAAAACATTGCAGTTACAGGTGGTGCTGGGTTTATCGGATCGCATGTGGTGCGGAAGTTCGTCAGGAAATACCCTGATTACAACATCTTCAATATTGATAAACTGACCTATGCCGGCAACCTGGCAAATCTCACCGATATTGAGGCTTCAGAGAATTACCATTTTATCCGTGCCGATATCAACGATGGTGCAGTGATGCAGGAGCTGTTTGAGAAACACAAATTCGATGCGGTAATCCACCTTGCGGCAGAATCGCATGTCGACCGCTCCATTGCCAATCCCAATGAGTTTGTGTTTACCAACATTGTAGGTACCGTCAACCTGCTCAATGCAGCCCGTCACCACTGGGGCAGCAACCCGGAAGGAAGACTATTCTACCATGTATCAACCGATGAGGTGTATGGTTCACTGGGCGACACAGGAATATTTACTGAAGAGACGCCTTATGACCCCAGGAGCCCCTATTCGGCCTCCAAGGCAAGCTCCGACCACCTGGTAAGGGCATACCACCACACATTTGGTTTGCCGGCAGTGATCTCCAATTGTTCAAACAATTACGGCCCCAATCAGTTTCCCGAAAAACTCATTCCGCTGTTTATCAATAATATAAGACAAAACAAGCCATTGCCGGTGTACGGCAGTGGCGAAAATGTCCGCGACTGGCTTTACGTCGCTGACCACGCCGCGGCCATCGACACGATTTTTCATCAGGGCAGGGTTGGCGAAACCTATAACATCGGCGGGCATAATGAGTGGAAGAACATTGACCTGATCCGGCTGATGTGCAGCATTATGGACCGGAAACTGGGCAGGGCACCGGACACCTCGGAGCAACTGATCACCTATGTAAAAGACCGAGCGGGCCATGATTTACGTTACGCCATTGATTCCTCGAAGCTACAGCGGGAACTTGGCTGGATACCTTCCCTGCAATTCGAAGAGGGGCTGGAACTCACCATTGAATGGTACCTGGAAAACCAGGCATGGCTGGACGCAGTGACCAGCGGAACTTATCAACAATACTACGATGAGATGTACGGAAATCAATGAAAAGCCTCCTTGCAAAAATCCCTATTTTTGCGCCTCGGATTGAATAATAAACCAATACGCATAATACCATGAAAGCATTTGTATTCCCGGGCCAGGGTGCCCAGTTTCCGGGTATGGGGAAAGACCTTTATGACCGTTTTGATGAAGCCAGGAAGTTGTTTGAGCGCGCCAATGAGATCCTTGGGTTCAGAATCACAGATCTGATGTTTGAAGGTACTGATGAGGACCTTCGCCAGACCCGCGTAACACAGCCGGCGATCTTTCTCCATTCAGTGATCCTGGCGAAAATGCTGGGTGAAAACTTCACTCCTGACCTGGTGGCCGGGCACTCTCTCGGAGAATTCTCAGCGCTGGTAGCCACCGGCGCCATCTCTTTCGATGACGGCCTGAAACTCGTGTATGCCCGCGCCATGGCGATGCAGAAAGCGTGTGAGGCTGAACCCTCTACCATGGCTGCCATCCTCGGCCTTGACGACGAAGTGGTGGAAACCATCTGCCGTGAGATGGATGAGGTGGTGGTGCCTGCAAACTACAATTCGCCGGGGCAGCTCGTCATCTCTGGTTCCATGAAGGGCATTGAAATCGCCTGTGAGAAAATGAAGGAAGCGGGCGCTAAGAGGGCCCTTCCGCTCAAAGTGGGGGGTGCTTTCCACTCCCCGCTGATGGAACCGGCAAGGATCGAACTGGCCGAAGCCATCAGCAAAACCCCGTTCATGAGACCGGTTTGCCCGGTGTATCAGAATGTGGATGCCAGGCCGCACTGCGATCCCGAAGAGATCAAGGATAACCTGATCGCACAGCTGACAGCGCCCGTCCGTTGGACCCAGATCATGCAGAACATGTCCAAACATGGCATGCAGGAACTGATAGAAGTGGGGCCGGGGAGTGTGCTGCAGGGGCTGGTTAAGAAAGTGGCCCCGGATGTGACTGCCTCAGCTGCCACCATTCAGTAACATCCCAAAGACATAGCCGGTAAAGGCTTACTCGCATCATGGGGTGCACCGAACAACCACCGCCTTTAATTGTTTGTCTCATGGAACCTTTAAGCCATGCGACTCAACCTGCTCTATATCGTTTTGATTTTCGCCCTTCCGGGTCTGACATCCTGTGTTCAAACCAAAAACAACAGCCAGATGAACTACCGCAATCTGACCCCCGATGAGGAATATGTGATCGTGCACAAAGGAACGGAACGCCCTTTCACCGGAGAATATACCAACAATAAAGAAAAAGGCACCTATCACTGCAAACGTTGTGATGCCCCGCTGTACCATTCAGCAGCCAAGTTTGACTCCGGATGCGGCTGGCCCTCTTTTGATGATGAGATCGAAGGCGCCGTAAAAAGGGTCACTGACGCGGACGGCCGGCGCACTGAAATCATCTGTACTGCCTGTGACGCCCATCTTGGCCATGTATTCAACGGTGAAGGTTTTACGGATAAAAATACCAGGCATTGCGTCAACTCCATCTCGATGGTTTTTGTGAAAGAGGATGAAAAACAGCTCCAATCCACTGAAACTGCGATCTTTGCCGGAGGATGTTTCTGGGGTGTGGAGCACCATTTCCTCAGGAAAGAGGGGGTCATTTCAACCTCTGTCGGTTATATCGGCGGACACAGGGAAAATCCCACCTACGAAGAGGTGTGCAATGGAACAACGGGCCATGCTGAAGCGATGAAAATCGTTTTTGACCCCAATGTAGTGAGTTACAGGGAGCTGGCTATCCTTTTCTTTGAAATTCACGACTTCACCCAGGTGAATCGCCAGGGACCCGATATCGGGGAGCAATACCGCAGTGAAATTTTTTACCTTGATGAAAAACAGAAGGTAATTATCGGGGAGCTTATGGCTGTTCTTACCGATAAAGGGTACAAGGTGGCAACCCGTCTGACCCGGGCCTCCCGTTTCTGGGATGCAGAAGGATACCACCAGCGCTATTACGAGCGCACCGGCAGCAAACCTTACTGCCACGCCTACCGGAAAGTTTTCTGATCAGCGCATTTTCTGAAAAATTCCACAAACACCCCGTTTTTTCCGACCAACGGGGTTATCTGGTTTTTTTTATCCTCTGTCAACAGATATAGAGGGTTTGTATATTTCATTTGACTTTGATTTCTCATTGATTCAATTTTGAGCCAGATTCTTTTAAAGATCAAAGCTCAATCAGATGAAACCCTTCATTGCTTCAATCATAGTTGCTCGCACCATCTCATCCTCAAACCCCTACCAGGTTGCAAAAAGGGTGTTCAGGGAGGCAGTCGGTTATCATGCCTCTCTGAGCAGCCTGGTAACTATCTGTGGCTTCAAGCGTCTTAGCACAATACAATTAACCCTAAATAATTAAAACCATGAGAAAGCTTACCCTCTTAATCGCATTGTTTGTCCTTGCTGCTTCTGCCATTCAGGGACAATCCTCCTCCTGGAAGAAACAATCCGGAGAACAAAACCTCACCACCGGGAACCTGCAACCCTCTTACCTGAAGAACCTGCACAGTCTATCGCAGCTGCCTCTGGTGATGCAGAAACAGAGTATTTCCGGCGGAACAACCCCGGTTATTACACCGGTACACACCACCAAACAGTATCTGGATTCAATGACCACCACGATCTTCGATCCGATGATCAACCAGTGGGCCAACGAATATAAGAAAACCTACACGTATGATCAGACCGGAAAGATATCCCTCTACACGGTGGACAGCTGGAACCAGGTTTACCAGAAATGGGTTCCGCAGAGCCGGACCAATTATACCTATGACAATTTCGGCCACTTGATGTTGCTGGTGAAATGCTACTGGGAAACAACGATGAACGAATGGGTTGGGGAACTCAAAGAAGAGCTCACCTACACAGGCAATGGCGAAATCGCCGAACACGCCTATTATCTCTGGGATGCAACCATCAATGCCTGGGTGCCAAACATCAAAAATGAATTTCTCTATAACCCGGACGGAAATGTTGCAACCTACACCTACTATCTTTGGGATCCGGGCCTGAACCAGTGGGTAGGCGATTTCAAAGAAGAGTTCACTTATGATACAGGTGGACTGGTCACCCAATACATCTACTTTTCATGGAACTATACCTCTTCTCAGTGGCAGCAGTTCAGAAAAAGTGACTACACCTATGATGCCCCGGGGAACCTTGAATCCTTCATCTATGCTGCCTGGAATCCCGACTCAAGTATGTGGGTCAATGAATTCAGGCATGATTATACCTGGAGTGGTGGCAACATGACCGAAGATATGTACTGTGAATGGTGCTGCTCAACCCAGTGCTGGCTTCAGGATTCAAAAACCACCTATAGCTGGCATATCACCGGAAAGCCACTTGTTGTCTCATGCCTGGAAAAGAAAAACAATACCTGGATAAATGCCTGGAAAGAGGAATCTTACTATAACAACTATGGTCATCAGATGTACTACAACTACTATGAATGGGATGCCTCTGCCAACCTGTGGATATGGCTTCAGAAGCTTGAGTCATTAAGGGATGTGCAGGGAAACCTCCTTCACCAGGAATCATGGTTCTGGGATATGTATACACAGCAGTGGACAGGCGATATCGCCCAGGAAAACACATACAATTATGCATGGAATGTATCCACAATCGTGCTCCCCGGATGGATTATGGATGAAACGGTCCCCTTTCATAATATGCTTACTGCCTCCAGAAACTGGTACTGGGATTATAACCTGGAAACCTGGATCGAAGTTGCCAGGGTTAACCTTTGGTACTCAGCAGATCAGAGCACCGGTATAGAAACAGCTGAAGCAGGTGACCTCATTAAGATCTATCCAAATCCGGCTTCTGAGTACATTTATGTTGATGTGGAACCCAATGGGGCGCCTGTCATTGTCGAGATATACAATGTACAGGGTGCTCTGGTATTGCAGCAGGAATTACCGGAAGACCACCGTATTGATATCGGGCACCTGAATAAGGGCACCTACTTCTGCATCCTGAATCACGACAAAGCAGTCAAGAAAAATAAACTCTCCATCATGTAGGTGCTTCCTGATCCTGCAAGGTTAGCAGGACTCAACATACTGTCCCGGCTGTGCCCAGTGCGATTCCAAATCCCTGGGATTACAGCCGGGACTCCCCTTTCCCGTTCGTCAGATTTCCATGCCGATATGCTTATTTTGCAGTGCATGAATAGAATGCATCAGGATTATCACTACCTTTGCCAACCTCTTTAATCGCATATCAGAAAAGAAATAAAACCTGAATTGCCTCGTTTGCTTCACTGACTGAAAACGCCCCGATGAGATCCAGGACCCTGAAATATATCCTTCCCGTAATGATGATCCTGATGCTTGCCTCTGGGAGGAGCCATGCGCAAAGGATTGTGGTTGAGAATCTTGAAACATTCCAATTCCGCCCTTACTATTTTGGTTTCATCCTTGGCTTCAACAGCATGGATTTCGTGGTTCACCCTGAAAAAGTGGTCTATTCGAATGACTCGCTCTTTGCTGTCAACAGCTATCCCGAATTCGGATTTCAGATAGGCATCCTGGCGAACAAGAGGATCAACAACCATCTGCACCTGCGCCTCTCTACGGTACTCGCTTTCGGTGAACGGATCATTGACTACAGAATCCTTCACGCCGACAGCTTCCTGATCAACACCAAAAAGATAGAATCCACCTTCATTGAGTTTCCCCTCTCTTTCAAGTACACTTCGAGGCGTTACAACAACTTCAGCGCATACATACTGGGTGGTGCAAAATATGGAATTGACCTCGCTTCACAGGCCGGCAAGAAAGAACAGACCGAAGACCTGATCATCAAACTCAGGCCGCATGACACCTCCCTGGAGCTTGGGGTCGGGTTCGATTTCTATCTTCCATACTTCAAATTCGGCATTGAGCTCAAGAGGGCTTTCGGGATCAATGATCTGTTGATCAGGGAGGATAATATTTTTACCGGGGACATCAAAAAACTCAATTCGAAAATCTACCAGCTCTCATTCACCTTTGAGGGTTAAATCGTATGGTCAGGGAGTTTGATATTTCACTGAGGCCGGCAGAAGCGGCAAACGATACCCTTTTCCGTAAAGGCGTTGCCCGCCTGGGTGGTTATGCGATGGATGAGATCTCCCATATCACTGTGCTCCGCCGATCTGTTGATGCCCGCCGTTTCCCGGTATGGATCAGGATGCGGGTCAGGGTTTACACCCATCAGGACAAGCCGGAGCCACCCCTTATCTCTTCAGAATTCAGGAATGTATCCGCCGGAAGACGTGTTGTGATTGCGGGAACCGGCCCCGCAGGCCTCTTTGCCGCCCTGCGCCTGATCGAAGGGGGCATGAAACCGATCCTGCTCGACAGGGGAAAAGACGTCAGTGAGCGCAAACGCGATATTGCCCGCCTTAACCGCGAACACAAGGTGAACCCCGATTCCAACTATTGCTTCGGCGAAGGGGGCGCAGGAACCTTCAGCGACGGGAAACTGTACACCCGCTCCAGCAAAAGGGGCAACGTAAGGGGAGTGCTTGAAATGATGGTGTTGCATGGAGCCAGCCCAGACATCCTCGTTGATACCCATCCCCATATCGGGAGTGACAGGTTGCTGCCGATGATCACAGGCATCAGGCAAACAATCCTAAACCATGGTGGAGAAATCCATTTCGGAAGAAGAGTGACAGAAATCGTCACCAAAAGTGGTCTTGTCACTGCATTCCGTGATCAATACGGAGATGCCCATGAAGGGGATGCCTTTATCCTGGCGACCGGCCATTCGGCAAGGGACATTTACAGGCTTTTCAACAACAACGGCTGGCCCCTGGAGGGGAAAACCTTTGCCCTTGGAGTGAGGGTGGAACATCCGCAGGCACTCATCAACGCCATTCAGTACCACGCAAAAAAACCAGACCCCCTCCTCCCTCCAGCCAGTTATGCCCTCACTGCACAATCCGGCGGACATGGCGTATTCTCGTTCTGCATGTGTCCGGGTGGCCTCATCGTCCCCTCGGCTACGGAACAAAACCAGGTGGTAGTGAACGGCATGTCGAATTCGAGGCGTAACTCCCCATTTGCCAATGCCGGCATCGTCACGGAGATCAAGGGGGATGATCTTGCAGCCTACCGGAAGCATGGTTCACTGGCGGGAATCGTTTTTCAGGAAGATGTGGAGCAGGCGATGCGCATCGGCGGTGAGCTGAGCCAGAAAGTTCCTGCCCAGCGGCTCCCCGATTTCCTCCGAAAAAGCTACTCCGTCAACCTGCCCGATTCCTCCTACAAACCGGGCATGCAGAGTGCTGCGTTGCATGACATCCTGCCGCCACACATCGTTGCCAGGCTCTCTGACGGATTTTTGCAATTTGAAAAGAAAATGAGAGGCTTCATCACCGGAGATGCCATCATCACTGCCACAGAATCCAGGACATCATCACCCGTGAGAATTCCCCGGGATAGCTCCTCCATGGAGTATGTGGCCCTCGGAAATCTTTACCCGTGCGGCGAAGGAGCAGGATATGCCGGGGGAATCGTCTCTTCAGCGATGGATGGAGAAAACACCGCCAGGGTCATCCTCTCAAAATATAAATTATCTTAGCCAAAAACTCCGAACATGGAAAACGGGAACAAAACCGAAAGGATCCTCAATCTGCTTAGAGACAAATCACTGGTAAAGTTTCAGGTTCATGAAAACACACTGAAGGCTTTCAGACAATTTAAGTCAGTTGGAAAGACCATTTACCAGGAGATCAAGACCGAAGCTTCATCGATCCATAAAAACATCACCTGCTCATTCCAGGACAAGGGTGATTTCGAGGCTGAGATCAAAATTGCCAGCGACCTGATCCTGCTGACCATGCACACCAATACCTTTGAATTTCCGCGCGACCATGCCATCATGAAAACTTCTTATGTCACAGCGGATGAATCCCGGTCATATTGCGGGATCATTTACATTTACAATTATCTGGCAGACTCATTCAAATACAACAGGCTGAATGATGTAGGGTACCTTGTAGGACGAATCTTTATCAATAAGGAGAATCATTTCTTTGTCGAAGGGAAGAGGGAGCTCGGCTTCATGTTCAACAATTTTATGGGGGAACCTCTCGATAAGACAAAAATCCGGCAGATTCTCGAATCGGCGATTCTGTACAGCATTGATTTCGACCTGCTCACCCCGACATTTGACCAGATGAAGGAGGTCACGCTCCAGGAGATGATCAGTTATTCCAACAGTCTCACTGTCAGAACCGGAAAAAGGCTGGGGTTCAGGTTTGAGGCAGACAGGGATTAAAAAAAATTAATGAAACCGATCATTTTTTCTTGCAGATTTCATTTTTATCTCTATTTTTGCACTCCCAAACAATCGTTTGTTCTTTACCATCATGGTCCATTCGTCTAGCCAGGTTAGGACGCCAGATTTTCATTCTGGTAACACGGGTTCGAATCCCGTATGGACTACTTCACACCCGGGAACCCCCGGGTTTTTTTTTGTCCATACGGGATCATGAGTCTCCTGTATTTTGATCCCTCTTCAACGAATAATCCCGTATGGACTACTTCACACCCGGAACTCCCGGGTTTTTTTACGTCCATACGGGATCATGAGTCTCCTGTATTTTGAGCCCTCCTACTCCAATACAACCATGAAGGTTTCCCGGATATGATCCTTGTTACTCATTAAGGTCAACAAATACACTCCCCTCGAAAACTTTCCGACATCGAGCTGATGATCTTCAGCATAAATTGAGCTCTTCAGAACCTGTCGCCCGGTAATATCAGTCATGATAATGACTGCATCATCAATTTCGCGTTTTAGCCTGACAAATAGTGTGTTAGTAGCAGGATTAGGAAACACGAGGAGTGTTGACTTGAAAACAGACTCCTCCATTCCAATGTTTGATATCGTCAGGATTGCCTGCTGAGAGGTAATGGCGCAGGCTGGCATTGTAACAATACAACGGAAAGGCTGAGCATGATTGGATGGCAGTAATCCCGTTAAGGTGAGTGTGCTGGAAGTCGTCCCATTGTACTGGCCCGTATCGGCAAGATCCTGAAACCCTGAACCGATATCTGTCTGCCATTGAAATGCTGCGACGGGATTTCCCGGGGTAACATAAAAGCTGGCCTGGCCACCCAGCACACCATTCTGTGGCTGGGGTTGGACTGCAATAAAATCTGCACAGTCAATAAAACGGGCGATAAAACCATCTTTCATTCCACCAAAGAAAGGTTGATGGGCGCCCGCCGTTGTCATGCCAGAGGATGAGTAAGTAGTGCCGCCAATAACAATCTGGTTATTTTCATCAACACAAATCGTGTTGCCAACATCGATACCACTCTGGCCAAAATAGGTTCCCCAGACCAAAGCCCCGTTTGTCGTAAATTTGGCAAGCAGGGCGTCACTGTTGCCTCCCCCGTGCACAGGCTGCCAGGTGCCTGAAGTGGCCACTCCGGTAGCAGACATGGTGCCCCCCGTAATAAAAATATGCCCGGCAGCAAAAACACCTCCATACACGTAATCAATCAGTTCACCCCCAAAATAGGTACCCCATTGCCGGACTCCGGCATCGGAAAATTTCGCCAGAAAAGCATCCCTTGTTCCATTCAAGACCCCCTGGCTTGCGCCCTGGCTTGCAATGGCCGTGTCTGATTCAGTTTGGCCTACCAAATAAATATTGCCGTAAGGATCAATAAAACAATTTGCTGTCCATTCTGT
>JAWOGX010000010.1:0-3787 GCA_046496455.1 Bacteroidales bacterium
CCCTCCACAGATGAACGATGCTGTTTTTAAAATGCTCGATGAACTGGGTGTGCCTGAAGAAAACATCGCATTCGATGATTTCGGTGGCTAATAGAATGCAGGTCATCCTGCCTGCACTCCTGATACTGATTGCGACCTGGGGGTGCCAGCGCCGCGAGGCGTTGAATCCAGTCAGGATCCAGGGCGAAACCCAGGGTACTTATTATGCCATTACCTATTTCGATTCCCTCAGCCGCAACTTCTCGCCACAGATCGATTCAATCCTGCATGCTATTGACTGGTCGGTATCGGTCTACAACAAAGAGTCGCTCATCAGCCGGCTGAACAACAATAAAACCGACTCGGTGGATCTGATCTTCACCGAAAACCTCAGGATAGCAGCTGAGGTTTCAGAGGCTTCAGGGGGTGCGTTCGACTGCACCATCGGCAGGCTGATCGAAGCCTGGGGCTGGGGTTTCAGCAAACGAAACGAGATCACCCCGGCGCTCATTGACAGCCTCAGGGGCATTGCAGGTTACAACCGGGTGGCCATTGAAAACGGTCGACTGGTGAAGGAGGATACAGGTATCATTGTAAACTTCAACGCGATAGCCCAGGGTTACACCTCTGACCTTATTGCCAGGTTTCTGCATGCACAAGGTGTTCATCATTTTCTTGTGGATGTGGGGGGGGAACTGGTTGCCAGCGGAACCAAACCGGGTGAAGTGCTCTGGACCATCGGCATTGAATTGCCCACTGAAGACAATACGGTGCCTGAAGACCTCAACGACCGCCCCACCAGGGCTGTTCTGAGCATCACAGACAAAGGTGTTGCCACATCAGGCAATTACAGGAAGTTTTATGTGGAAAATGGCGTTAAATACAGCCACACCATCGACCCTTCCACCGGTTACCCGGTGAAGCATTCCCTCCTCAGCGCCACGGTAGTGGCTTGCGACGCAACAACCGCCGATGCATGGGCAACCGCCTTCATGGTTATGGGGCTCGAAAAAGCCATCGTCATGCTGGAGAAGCACCCGGAATTACAAGCTTATTTTATCTATTCCGATGAAGCTGGCAATGACCGCACCTGGATGTCGGATGGGCTGAAAGCATCTATCACAGAATGATGTGCTGATGTGCTGATGTGATGATGCCGGAGTGTAACGGAGGCCACGCCATAGGCGTGGTCTAATTACTAATTTCTAATTACTAATTTCTAATTTTACTTGTCACTGCTATTCTCACAAACACCCTGTTCACCGGCGCCTTCGGATTTGCATGAGCAGGGCACAGGCTTGCCTGAGGCATCAACACTGCCGCAGCTCTTTTTGAACTCAGCACCTTTGATGAAGAACATTTTGATGGCGATGGCGGCAAATGCGATGGCAACGATGGCGATGGCAAGAAGGATGACTTTGATATTCATTGGGTGATGTTTTCTTATTTAACAAATCATGGAGGATGTTGTTGCTCCGGAGTTATTCGATGGGGTTCCGGTGGTGCCCGGTAAAATGGTAGCAGAGCAGGGCGGCAGCGATGGCGGCGTTGAGGGATTCGGCCGATTCGCCGCGCACTGACCCGGCATCTTTTCCAGGGATGGTGACGGTATGGGTGCAATGTTGCAGCGTCTCCGGCGAAATGCCTTCTGACTCATTGCCAATAACGATGACATACGGGTTTTGTGTGGGAAGCACTTCCTGCAGCGGGGTGCCGTTCATCACAGCCCCGTAAACGTGAGGCTTTCCGGAATACGCTTCCAGCAGTGTTTCCAGCGTGGCCTGTGTATGATGCATCCTGAAGATGGAGCCCATGCTTGCCTGGATCACTTTCGGGGAAAAGAGGGCCACAGAACCCGGTGAGGTGATCACCTGCCCGATACCGAACCAATCGGCGATGCGCAGGATCGTCCCCATATTGCCGGGGTCACTGATGCGGTCACAGTAAAGAGTTGATGGACATGCTGAAAGTGGCAGGGTGTGCTCAGGTATCTCCAGCAAAACAAGCACCCCCTGCGGTGATTTCAGTGCCGACATCCGTTCAAGCTCTTTTTCACTGCAGAGGGTGAGTGCGCTGCCCAGGTTCCGGGCCAGCTGCGGTTGGGCATCCACCCATTCCGGGGTCGCAAAGGCCTCCAGGAAAGGGTACCCCGTTAAAAGCATTTCGCGGATAAGCTTACTCCCCTCGGCAACAGTCTGCCTGTAAAGCTCCCTGAACTTGGGAGTTTTAAGTGAGGAAATGTGCTTTATCCGCGAAACGGAAACCATTGGGTTGGAGGCTTGTCCTATTCGGCGTAAACCTCAAAGGTGATCGTAGCTTCCACCTCTTTGTGAAGCCTGATCTTCGCCTGATAAGTGCCAAGGTCCTTGACGCTTTCGCCATCCACGAAGATCTTCTTGCGATCCACTTCGATGTCGTGCTGCGCTTTCAGCGCTTCCGCGATCTGAATAGAATTCACAGAACCGAAAATCCTTCCGGAGGTACTGGCCTTGGCAGCGATGCGGAGCTGGAGGCCATCAATTGCCTGACTGATGCTGGCTGCGTCCAGACGGATCTTCTCTGCCTTGTGCGCCTTCTGTTTCAGGTTTTCAGCAAGCACCTTGCGTGCCGAAGGGGTTGCTACGATGGCAAAACCCTTCGGGATGAGGTAATTCCTTGCATAACCATCTTTCACCGTGACGATATCGTTGGTGAAACCTAAAGTGGGGATATCCTGTTTTAAAATAATTTCCATTGTTCTCTCCTCCTCTTATTTAAGTAAATCACCAACATACGGCATCAAAGCCAGGTGCCTTGCACGTTTAACTGCCTGCCCGATCTTCCTCTGGTACTTCAGAGAGGTTCCGGTAATCCTGCGGGGAAGAATCTTTCCCTGCTCGTTGACGAACTTCATGAGGAAGTTGGCGTCTTTATAATCAATGTATTTGATCCCGCTCTTCTTGAAACGACAATACTTCTTCTTCTTGGTGTCAAGTGCGATCGGGGTGAGATATCTGATTTCGCTATCGTTTTCTGCCATGATCTTTGTCTCTTTTAAGGGTTAAACATTAAGCCTCTTCTGTGGCTGTTTCGGGTTTCTTGTCTTTTCTCTTCTTCTCATTGTAAGCAATGGCGTGCTTGTCAAGCACTGTGGTGAGAAAACGGATCACCCGCTCATCGCGGCGGTAAGCGATCTCCAGATCCCCGATCAAGGTGCCTTCTGCCTCGAATTCAATGAGGTAGTAAAACCCTGTCGATTTCTTCTGAATCGGGTAGGCCAGCTTCCGCAGCCCCCAATTGTCCTCGTAAACAATGTTTGCCCCTTTGTTGGTGAGCAAATCAGTGAACTTCTTTACCGTTTCCTTCATCTGTTCTTCAGACAAAACGGGAGTTAAAATGAAAACGGTTTCATACCTGTTAACCATCTGATTTGATTTTGATTAATGATTAATAAAACTACCATCCGAAAATGGAGTGCAAAGATACAGGATATTTTTCAATCTACAAAGTAATGATGGTAACACAACTACATTCATCTTGAGGAGAAATCTTTTTAATGATGTTTTACGGACAACCATAGATTATTATGATAAAATTTGTTTGTTAATCAGCAGTATTCACTATTTGTACAAAAACCGAAAACTTTTACAGCAAAGTGATCACAGATCAAATGAAGCATGATATAAAGAATCAGCGAAGGTGATACATATTTGCACTGCAGATCGTCAGCAAATAGATCACCATTCATGAAGATCATCAATCCTCTATACTACAAGGCGATCAAATACCTGATGGAGAACGGGAAGGTTGCCCGGACAAAACCGGTCTG
>JAWOGX010000022.1:0-9295 GCA_046496455.1 Bacteroidales bacterium
GGTATTTACAGTCTGGTGCTGCTCTATTTCGGCATCGGTATAATGAAAAAGACGCCCGAAGAGAGCAAAGCCGGGTATTTCGTGGTATCATTGCTTTCAATGGTGGTGGCCTTTATGATTGTTTCGCTCATCATTGGTGCAATCATTGGCGCCATTTGGGTTGGGAAAACTGCTATGTCGGGAGCCGCTTATAACTTCTGAACCTCACCCACCACACCGTTTCTGCCGATATGCTCCCTGGTATCACGTGAAAACTGATCATAAAGGTTGATATCGGAAGGTTGCAACGAATAAACAGCAATAAGGGAGTCACGGTACATGGAGGGAAGGATGCTGTATTGAAAAGGTGACGGGCTTCTCCATACCCAGAAAGGATAATATCCGGGGCTGTCAATTGCGATAGCCCCGGTTTTTTTGTTCTTTGTGATCTCAAAATTCACAAACATTCCACCATCGCGGTACCGGTCGCGCTGATTGGAATAGAAGTTCCCCAGTGACCAGATGACCAGCGTTTTTCCAGCAGCGCTATCACTGCTCTGAGGGATCCATTCAACCGGTTGAAGCACATGTGGGTGATGCCCGACAATGACATCAACCCCCTGACCTGCCAGGAAAGCGGCAATACTCTTCTGGTATTCATTGGGGAAGCGTTTATATTCAGCGCCCCAGTGCATAACCGCCATGATCAGGTCCGGGTTTTTGCTCCTTGCTTTTGCAAGATCCTTCTCCATCATCTTCCGGTCGATCATGTTTACGATCACAGGAGGCTTCGTATTCAGGCCATTGGTTCCGTAGGTGGCGTTAAGCAGGGCAATGCGGATTCCTTTGACATTGACGATCATGGGGTATGCCGTATCCCTGTGGAGACTGTCCCTGAAAGTCCCGGTGTGGGCAATTCCAAAGCTGTCGAGCACGCTGATCGTTCTGAGAACACCTGAATTATATCGGTCAACAGAATGGTTATTGGCAACACAGAACAGGTTAAACCCTGCATCCCGAAGATCCCGGGCATAGGCATCCGGTGCGGAAAACTGCGGATACCCTTTGAACGGTGCACCCGCCAGCGTCGTTTCAAGGTTGACAATCCTCAGGTCGTGTGTTTTTATCCAGGGCGAAAACCACTTGAAAACTTCCTGATAGTGGTACTCCCCGGTAGCGGCATCAAACGCTGCCTGCGTCTGTGGGAGATGTGCCATGGCATCACCGGCTGTGACCACGCTGATGCGGATAAGGGTATCTGCCGGTTCGGGTGTCGGTGAAGCACCTGAATGTTCCGGAACCAGTGTGAGGGATTGGACCAGGATCAATATCCCGCTGATCATGACCATGAACAAAAGATGAAAGCCCTTCCCGGGCCTGAAGGATGACTTGGACATACCGTTTATGCCTTTTTGTGTTTTATCGAACCTTGATGATTCTGAAGGCCTCTTCTCCGATTTTCAGAAAATAAATACCTTCAGGTAAATCACCTATCTGCAGTTTAACGCTGCTTTCGGTAAAAAGGTTCGGATCAAAGGTCTTTACAACCCTCCCCTGTATGTCAACCAGGTAGCAATGCAGTGGGCTGTTGCCTGTTCCGCGGCCTGTGATCAGCAGGTCATCTTTTGCTGGATTCGGGTAAACCTCAAATCTCTTCATGATGTGATGGTCCGGTTCAGACATAGCCGTCTGGTGCCCTCCGTAAGGCGAAAACTGGGCGCTGTCGCCAAGCTTTAGTAGAAAAATATTGCTCAGGCCATAGCCAAAACTATTTGTCGTTCCGGTCAGAAGGAATCCGCCGTCAAGGGTGCGGATCATATGAACGGCCCAATCATCTTTGGTGCCTCCTATGGTGATGTAACCTGCAGCCTGACCACCCCAATTGCCAAATTTGGTGGCATTCTGAAAGTAAAAATCATTCATACCGTAACTGAATTCCCCGGCATTGTAGCCCGCCATCCTGTAAGTGCTGTCGGGTAGCTGCAGTACTGCATGAAAGGCATCGTTGCTTTGCATCCCGAATGGAGTCTGCCAAAGGAGATTGCCTGTTGTGTCAGTCTTGAACAGCAGGGCTTCCTGTCCCAGTACTGATGAAGGGGAAGAGGTTTCGCCGCAAAGGATATATCCGCCCTGGATGTCTGGCTGAATGTCATAGGCAACATTGGTCCCGGGTGCGTTAAGCACTCTTTCCCAGAGAATGTTCCCCTGCAGGTCAGTACTGGCCAGGTAAAATGCTGAATCACCCGGGGTGCTGACCCCCGCACTGGTGCCTGCCATCACCAGGGTTTGCCCAAAACCGGTATCTATCGCAAAGAAAGCATCATAGCCAGGGCCACCAAAACTTTTCTCCCAAATCAAAACACCATTTGAATCAAGGCATATGACTACCCCGTTCATTTCGCCGTACACGGTGTCAGTGCTCTCTCCGGCCAGGTAAATCTGTTTCGAATTATCTACAACAAGATCGTTGGCAAAATTCCACCCCTGGGTTCCCCAATACTTTTCAAGGAGCACGTTGCCGGCAAGATCAATCTTCAGGAGCATAAAATCATACGAACCCTGGTTATAGGCAAATCCGGTCAGGTATAAAAGGCTGTCATGCATCTCAGCGCCGTTCACTTTGAGCAGAAACGGACGTGAAATCATTCTGTCAGACAGGAGATTGCCCTGCATGTCGATCCACGCAAGATAGGGGGCAGTGGTGCCTGCAAAACCCGCGCTGTTGCCTACAACAACATATCCCGAGTCGGCAAGCTGAAAGGTTGCCACTCCCTGGTTGTATGCACTGTTGCCAAATGTTTTGTTGAACGTGATCTGTTGTGCCTGTATGTGTTCCGAACCAGCGAAAAGGAGCGGTAGGACTAAGTATAGCAGCACCGCAGGCAGCTTTGAAAAATAGGATTTTATTGCCGGCATATTATGGACGCATAAGTTGTTAACAGGCACCTGGCTATTGCATTGCTTCATCACGATTCAATAATTGTTTGAAAGAGGCAAGTCCCTCCAGAATTGGCTCCAGTATTGAAACCGGATAGCAGTAACCTTCTGATGCCGTTGCCATTGCAGGATGGGCGTGCGCAGTGATCATGATGCCGTCAGCACCTGCGGCCAGTGCGCCCTTTGCAAGCTGAAAGGCAGTATTCAGCATTGCCTGCTCTGAAACCGGACCTGTTGTCTCCGGGATGCCGTTGCTTAGATCCAGAAACAAAGGAACATTGTTTCTGCTCATCGTAACAATGTTTCTGAAATCAACCACTACATCATCATAACCGTGCATCGTTCCCCGTTCGGTCAGGAATACAGCTGAGCCACCCTTTCGACGTATCTTCTGGACTGCCTCAGACATCTCTGAGCCTCGTATCGTAAGGCCTTTCCTGATGTTGACGATTTTTCCGGTCCCGGCTGATGCCTCAAGCAAACTGGTATCACGGAAGAGGAATGCCGGTATTTGAAGTACATCTGCGTATCGGGCTGCAATAAACACATCAAGTTCATTGTAGACATCGGTCTGCACAGGGACCTGGAAAGTTTTGCCAAGTTGCTTCAGGTGTTTCAGGGCTGGTTCGGCGCCAAGCCCCGAAAATTCTTCAGCCATCGTGCTGTTCACCCTTTTATAGGCAGCTTTGAAAATCAAACTGATATCCAACCTGGAACATAATGTGGTAAGTTGTTCTGCTGTTTCCGCAGCAAGCTCTTTGTTGTCAAGCATTGGCGGGCCGGCAATCAAGGTCATCCTTCCCGTTTTCTGCCTCAGCTTCTCATATAGTTCATTTCTGCTGATCATCGCGATGAAGTCCGGATTTTTGGCCGATAACTGACGCCTGCAAGAATTTGCAGACTTACTTTGGAATTGCTGGATGCTGTCTGGTATAAATCGTGGGAGGCAAGCTGGATCGTCCAACCCGGAACCGGCAGGTATTTCACCATCCAGCCTCCGCTAACTCCATTGTAACCGCCAAAATAGAGGGACCTGCCAAGCTCCAGTTTTTTCCATGCCTTCCAATCCAGCGCCAGTTCAATATAGGGCAACATCAGGGTTTGGTGCCGGTACGTAAGTTCTCCCCTCAGTGATATGGGAGTGCCAGGCAATTGCTGACGAAGCGAGAAATGTACGCTCAAAGGCAAAGAGGTATAATGGCGGTGCGGTGTGCCAACCCTGTGAAACAACCCGTCCAGGGTGTCAAGGCTGAGATTGTCATCCCAGGTATCGCCCATATTGAAAAGATTGTCAACAACAACACCTTCAAACCTTATCGTAGTGTCCCTGTGATAGCTATAGCTGTTCTTGTCCCACATGATGAATCCGAGTTGGGTGAATGAGACGGCAAGCTGAGGGCCCTTCCCCCGGGGCAGCCATGCGTAGAAAAAATCCAGGGCAGGTCCTGTACCGTGAATACCAAAGGGCGAAAAGGGCTCCGGAGCTGATCGGCTGAAGTGAATCATGCTCTGCAATGTCAGAAACTCACCAAAAGGTGCTGTATACAGTGACGCCTCTTCTACGTGGATGTTCATCTGCTGCAATCCCAGGCTGATGCCTGCAGTAAAACCTGCATAAAATTTCCCTTTGCTGCCAGTGGTGACCTTCATCAAACCCACCTTGAACTGGTAATATTTCTGCATCTGGTAGTGCAGTGGGGAAAGTTGTACAGTCATCCCCTCAAACTGCAGGTTCCCGTGCAGGGCCAGTTTTGCTGCTGCTTTCGGAATGTTCGCTTCCTGATATTGATGATAACCAAGATTCCCCACCAGGAAAAGGGTGTCCTTAGGGTTACTCTCCCTTTTCCACGGACTTATACTCAAAAGATCATAGGAATAATACCCGCCGATAATGTTCTCGTTGCGGAGCATATCGTCCAGTTCAGATATCTCTTCCGCAGAGAGATGTCCGCCTTGCCTGAGCCTGAAGAAATCTTTATTGGTCAAGGCATTGGAGCCAGAATGTATTGCACCTTGTGCAGCATATACAGCATGTTCAGGAGACTGGAGCAACAGTGCATTGTATTGCGCAGGGAGAATGAGCGGCAGGGATGACAGGCACAGAATCAGCGCTTTCCGTAAAAGGCTCATGGGGCAAGGGTTGTGTGAATGTTTGCGCTGATCACAAGTTGCATGTCGTAGTCGTTTTTCAATCTGACCAGGGTGCCGGCAGGTCGGGTGTCCAGGATAACATCCAGTGAAACTTTCCGGGTCCTGGCCAACCTCTCCATTCTGTCTGTGTCGCAGGGGATTGTCAGAATGCTTCTTATGGGCCGTATCAGATCCGGAAGCTCAAGGAATCCCGCAAGGATGATGCCGGCAGGAACAAGGGAATCGATGATCACGCCCTGTTCGTCTTTCATCCGCAGGACCATTGTGGCATCGAAAGGGAAGCGATTGTCTGCGATAACGAAGAGCTTGCCTTCTGAAATATTGATGTCCCCTAAATCAAAATCTGCATCCTGGGAGATGGTAAGACCTTCCGCATCGAAAGCCAGAGGTACAAATAGTTCGAAATCAACTTTCAGCGGAGAAGATGCTTTGAGAAAATCATTTCCAGAAGATACATTGCCAAGAGGATTGATCTCAAAGCTGATTTCATAGTCCAGCTTGTCGGGAAGCAGTTCGAGGAGTTCCTTCATCGTAGCATGGGAAAACACAAACCTGTGCTCCGTCGGCGTGATTATCCCCGTAGTAGGATCCATGGCCGCCCTGCCAATGTTTACCGGCGTGCTGATGAAAGGATCAGGAACCACAAAGGTTTCATTGTTCCTGGTATTGCGGGCAATCAGTTTTTTGAGTTTTACGCTCAGGTCCATGCCGCTTCCGTTCGAGATAGTGAAGGCCCCAACGGCAGTATCGGTCTGGAGCTTTCCTGAACTGAAGAATTCAAATGATTTGATGTGGACAGTCTGGAATGCCGGTTCAACCAGATGGTGTCCGAAATACCCATATGCCTCCTCAAGAAGCAGTTCCTCAAACTTTGCATCGATGGTCAGCGTGTAAAACGGAGTAACCTGAACCGCCTGGGCAGAAGAGTCTACGATAGCTTCGATTTTGATATGGATTGTATTGACAGAAACACCATTGGCACCGTTAAGGTTAACAGTGTATCCACTGATGTCGGCGTCCCATTCAATCATGCCCTTAACGCCGCCACTGGCCGCAGGTACAACCACCCTGACCGAAAACGGTTTGCCATCCTTATCCGATCCTGGCAGGGAATAGTGACACACGACAGGCTGGGGTAATGGATTCGTCATCTTCATCGCTACCAGCCCTTTGGAAAGTCTGATGGATGTGATCTCTGCTCCGCTGAAGCTGAATTTCGTCGTTTCGTTGGTGTTGATGAACGATTGCCCGGGTTGCAACGTGACTGTTGCCGGAATGGTGAAAGATAAACTTGAAAGAGGATCACTGAGGTTGAAAAGGGTATCCTGGCGGAACCTGAAAACCTCCTGGTTGTAATCAATATAAGCCCAGTTCTGGCAATCCCCCGAGAGGAAGGAATCGGGAATGATATCCGTGATATCTATCCTGGTCTTTAACAGAGGGGTAGAAATGGCTGTTTCCCACGACAAATCCTCCCACTTGGCACAGCCGGAAATCAAAAGGATAAGAAGAAGGAGCGCCGGAATTGTGGTCGCTTTCCCTGTATGCATGAATTAATCAGTTTTGCGTTTCCAGGTGGTTGTTCTGCCAATGGCAGAAACACCGATATATCCCCTCACATCCAAAGTGTTATTGTCTGTGAGTTTCATGGTGCATTTGTATGTTTTTCCGTTTTCTGGGTCGTAGATCGTTCCACCGGCCCATTTGTCACCATCAAACTTAAAACTCTTGAGGATAAGCATTCCCAGCAATGGTGTGTTACGGAGTTTCGGATCAGGGTTCTCCTTGTCTACTTTGGCCTTGCCGTCATCTTCATTGGGGTTCTTTAACCACGTAATTTTCCCGAAATAGTAGTCAGACTTATTCTTGTAGATCTTTACCACCGTTTTGTTTTCGGCGGTGTACCAGTTCCCGATGATGTCATCTCCTGTCCACAATGTTTCCAGTGCGGCCGAAATGCTGAATAATGCTAACATCGTAATCACAACCAGCGTCAGGTGTTGTTTTTTCATGTTTGAACAGTTTAGGTTAATATGACTCTTTTCAGACTGTGGGGTTAAAAGTAATAAAAGAATTCATTCTAAAGACAGATATATTTATTGGGCAAAAAACAGGTATCCGGAAAATGTTTACAAGGTTAAACGTCTGCCAGGGCTATAATGACAATGGCTGCTATTGCGGTTGCAATGCCTATCCAGTTAACCGGACGGAGCTTCTCCCTGAACACCAAATAACCGGTCAGGGCAGAAAGACTCACAATGCCGGCATTGAATACCGGGAAGAATACCGAATTGGGATAGAGGTTAAGTGATCTGAAAAAGTAATAGGTGGAAAGGTAGTTGAAGAGTCCGAGCATGATCCCGGCAATGATATTCCTGGAGCTGATCCGTTGTTTCAGCAAAAGATATCTGCCGGCTGATATAAATAATCCGATAACCAGTGATGTGCTGAATACCACAATGAGCAGTGGCGTTGTCTGCCCAAGTTGATTGGTCTGGTGGGTGAAGCTGGTGAAGCTCATCAGGGTATCATTGGTTCCATTGCCAAGGAATAGCAGAATAGGTAGAAAAAAATATCCTTTGCTGATATCAATTTTCTCTTTCTTTTTGAAGGTAAGGTAGAAGGCTACCAGGGCCAGGGCTATCCCGGTTACTTTAATGAGGGTGAAGTGATCATTCCTGAGGAGGAAGACCCCCGCCAATACCGGGATGACAACAGACATCTTTGAGGATACGGCTGTAATGGCAATGCCCACCCTCCTTGAAGAAGTGGCGAAAACGAAAAATACTGCAATAAAGAAACAACCAATGACAATCCCATTGATAAACCATGGCATTGCGATAAATCCCCGGGGGGATAAATCGCCCTGATAACTGACCAGGCCCGCTATGACCGCCACCAGGTAATTAACGGTGATTGCCTGCAGGGTGTCGATCCTGAACTTGTCAAAAAGCTTGAAAGTGACCATGATCAGGGTGGAAAACAGGAGTGCAAGCACGATGTTGATCATAATCAGATCCCTTTACGATTGTAGTAAACTTCCACCTGGTCTTTGCCAAACCGGCAGTCCTCTTCAGGCAAAAATGAAAAGGGCAGGTGAGGGGCTTGCAGACCCGTGCCAAACCACTTGTTACCGGTAAAGACCCTTGCCTCATCCCAGACTCCTGAACAAATGAAGGCGTCAAGCATCTGCCTGCCCCCCTCAACGATCACTGAAAGTATGTTGCGGCTATGAAGATCCTCCGTGATTTGCTGAACAGTCCTTTCCCTGTCTTCCGGAATTCTTAAGACGACATTGCTGCCTGAAGTTTCAGGAGTTATCGGTGAATACAGCCAGGTGGGCGTTTCGTGGCTGAATACTTTGTAGATGCTGGTTTTCCTGATGAGCCCTTCATGATCAACCACAATCCTGAGGGGGCTTTTACCCGGCCAGTCTCTCGTTGTAAGTTCAGGGTTGTCGTTGATCACGGTCCTTGCCCCCACTAGAATTGCATCGGCTTCATCACGCCAGCGGTGCACCAGCATCTTTAGTTTCCCGTCTGTAATCCAGTTGATGGTTGGGGGGATCCCTGGTGTCCGTATCTGATCAATGAATCCATCTCTGGTCTGCGCCCATTTCAAAATCACATAAGGCCTTTGTTGTTCGTGAAAGGTGAAGAAAGCGCGGTTCACGAACCGGCATTCACTCTGCAGAACACCTGATTTTACCTCAATGCCGGCATTTCTGAGTTTGTTGATGCCCCCTCCGGCAACCCTGGGGTTGGCGTCGGTGGCACCAATGACAACCCTGCGGAATCCTTTGTCAATGATAAGATCAGCGCAAGGAGGCGTTTTCCCGTAATGACTGCAGGGTTCAAGGGTTACATACAGTGTCGCATCAGGAATCAGGCGTTCCTCTTTAACACTGCTGATGGCCTCAACCTCGGCATGGGGGCCGCCATAACGGTGATGATACCCTTCCCCGATAATCCTTCCGTCACTATCCACAATCACACATCCAACCATCGGGTTGGGAGAAGTAAAACCAGCCCCTTTCACTGCTAACTCAAGGCAACGGGCCATGTATTCGTGGTCACTCTGCATGATGCAAACCTAATGCTTTTTTTGATTTTTCAAACACCTGCCCCAGGGGAAGCAGGGTGGTGCAAATCATCGGAAAAGGGAGTAATTTTGCCTCATGATTGCCAGCACCAATAAAGTAACGGACCTTATCCGCGCCGACATTGCC